>CAJCBN010000284.1 GCA_903960645.1 uncultured Actinomycetes bacterium
AGCGCCACAGCCGCGTCTCGCTCCTTGCCGCTTCGGTCCAGCGCGCACGAGGTGAAGAGGGCGATCCGCATACCCGCACCCTAGCGCCTTGGACACGATGGGCCCGGGCCCACCTTGTCCGGGGTCGAGCGAAATCGCCACACACCTGCGTGCGGGTTCCGGCACGCAACGCGTCGATGACGGCGCGAGTGTGTGACAGCTGGCGCGGAAGACGGCAGAGAGCCTGCACAGAAGGCGCGTGCGAGTGCGCGGGATTCGCGAGGACAGGCCTGACACCACGGGCCCGGGCCCATCGTGTCATGGGGCCCGGCAAACGAAAACGGCGGGCGCCCGGAGGCGCCCGCCGTCGTCGTGCGGGGGAACTGCGAGAGGCGCTTAGCGCTTCTTGGCTGCCGGCTTGCGCACTGCCGGCTTCTTGGCGACGGGCTTGGCCGCGGTGCGGGTGGCCGGCTTCTTCGCCACGACCTTCTTGGCGACGGGCTTGGCCGCGGTGCGGGTGGCCGGCTTCTTGGCTGCCGGCTTGGCGGCTGCGCGGGTCGCCGGCTTGGCGGCCGCAGCCGTGCGAGCAGCGGGCTTCTTGGCGGCCGGCTTGCGCACGGCCGGCTTCTTCGCCGCGGAACGGGACGCGGGCTTCTTCGCCGCGGCCGACCGGGTCGAGCCCTTCTTGCCGTACTTCTTGATGAAGGCCTCGACCTCCTCGCGCGCCAGCTCGTCACGATGCTGGACCGGCGGGGACTTCATCAGGTACGCGGACGGCCACTCGAGCGGACCCGAGATGCCGTTGTCGAGCGCCAGCTTGATCAGGCGCACGGCGTCGATCACGATGCCGGCCGAGTTGGGGGAGTCCCACACCTCGAGCTTGACCTCGGCCGTCAGGGGCACGTCACCGAAGGCGCGGCCCTCGAGGCGGATGTACGCCCACTTGCGGTCGGTCAGCCACGGCACGTGATCCGACGGGCCGATGTGGACGTTTTCGGCGCCCATGTCGTGCGGGATCTGCGACGTGACAGCGTTCGTCTTCGAGATCTTCTTCGACTCGAGGCGCTCGCGCTCGAGCATGTTCAGGAAGTCGGTGTTGCCGCCGACGTTCAGCTGGTACGTGCGCTCGAGCTTCACGCCGCGGTCTTCGTACAGCGTCGCGAGCGAGCGGTGCATGATCGTCGCGCCGACCTGGCTCTTGATGTCGTCGCCGATGATCGGCAGACCGGCCTGCTTGAAGCGCTTGGCCCAATAGGCCTCGCGGGCGATGAAGACCGGGATGTTGTTGACGAAGGCGACGCCGGCGGCCAGCGCCTGCTCGACGTACCACTTCGTGGCCTCCTCGGAACCGACCGGGAGGTAGGAGACGAGGACGTCGGCCTTCGAGTCCTTCAGCAGCTTGACGATGTCGCAGGTCTCGCCCGGCGCCTTCTCGATGACCTGGGAGAGGTACTTGCCGAGGCCGTCGTGCGTCATGCCGCGCTGGACGACGACGTTCTTCTTGGGCACGCGCGAGAACTTGATCGTGTTGTTCTGACCGGAGAAGATCGCGTCGGAGAGGTCCTTGCCGACCTTCTTCTTGTCGATGTCAATCGCGGCGACGAACTCGATGTCCTTGATGTGGTACCCGCCGAGATTGACGTGCATCAGGCCGGGGATCACCTCATCGGCGGGAGCGTTCTTGTAGTACTCAACGCCCTGGACGAGGGACGAGGCGCAGTTGCCGACGCCAACGATGGCGACGCGGACCTTGCCGTCCGAGCGACGCGCGCGATTCTGGGGAGTGGACACGTTCAGGTACCTCCGGGGTGGTGGTCTAGAGCTGACGCATGACGTGCCGAGCACGCTGCGCAACGGTGATGGCGGACAGGATGGCGAGCAGGATGATGCCCCACGGCAGCGCGCCGAGCGGGGCGAAGAGCAGGGCCGCGGCGATCAGCACGACGCGCTCGGCGCGGGCCATCAGGCCGTGCGTGCCGTCGAGACCCATCGACTCCGCCTTGGCCCGCAGATACGAGGTCATGAAGGAGCCGGTCAGCGCGACGATCACCGCGAAGAGGGCGAGCTCGTTGCCGTCACGGGCGAAGACGAGGGCGATGGCGCCGAACATGATCGCCTCGGAGGTACGGTCGAGCACCGAGTCGAAGATGGCGCCCTTCGGGCCATCCTCACCGCGAGCGCGAGCTACGGCACCGTCGAATACGTCGAGGATCGAGCCGATCAGGAAGACCACGCCGCCGGCGATGAAGCTCTCGCGGTAGACGAGGACCGCGGCGATCACGTTGATGACGAAGCCGATCATCGTCACCTGGTTGGCGGTGATCGGGATGCGCGACAGCTTCGACATCAGCGCGGCGATCACGCGGCGCGTGCCGTCGGTGTATTCCTGCTGCAGTCGCTCGACGCCCATTGGACAGGACGGTAGGGCGCGCCGCACGGCCCGCGGCCGACGATCCGATGAACGGTCGGCGATGACCGACGAGCGGTCGGTCAGGCCTGCTGCACGGCTGATTCGGCTGAATGCACCGCGTAGGCGGGTGGGCTCGCACCGGCCTGGCGACGGTACCCGAGGGTCGGCACCTGGCCGCGACCGATGGCGAAGGCGAAGAGGAGCGCGAACAGCGCGACAAAGGCGCCGACCGCGGCATCGAGGAACCAGTGGTTGCCCGTCGCGATGATCGAGAAGAGCACGAGGCCCGGATACAGCGTCCAGACCAGCTTGAGCAGCGGGTGGGCGAAGACGAGGACGCCGGCACAGCCGATGATGACCGCATAGGCCGTATGCAGCGAGGGCATCGCGGCATAGGGATTCGCGAACCAGGCGACGATGCCCGAGTTGTGGTTGACCGAGGTCTGGTTGAGGGTATCGACGAAGCCGAGGCCGCCGAACATCCGCGGCGGCGCCGTCGGCAGCAGGATGTAGCCGAGCAGGGCGGCGAAGCTCGTCGCGAGCAGCGCGTTGCGGATGAAGTAGAAGGCGTGGTTGCGACGGAAGTAGATGAACAGGAGGAGCGCGTAGGTGATCGTGAACTGGCAGTTGAAGTACGTCCAGTTGGCGATCGACATGACGATGTCGTTGCTGTTGAGCGCCCACTCCTGCACGTTGCGCTCGAGATCGATGCCGAGAATCTGCTGGGCGCGCAGCACGTCGAGCGCGTTGCGGATCGCGACGTAGCGATCCGCCGAGGCGAGCGTGCGGCTGGCCTCGTAGGCGAGGTAGAACGACCAGAAGATGGCGAACTGGAGCCAGAAGTCGCGCCAGCCGCGCGGCAGGAAACGCCCGACGCGCCGCTCGGCTCGGCGGAACGGATGCGCGGTGGTGTCACCCATAGGACAATCGTACCCGCGGCTCAGCTCGAACGCCGTGCGCGGGCGGCTCAGCCGCCGATCTGGCTCATCGACTTGTCGCTGTGCACGAAGCCGGGCTCGCCGATCTCGTGCTTCATCCGCTTGTTGAGCACGGCATTGCGGATGATCGTCTCGAGCTCGAGATCGCTGGCCCCGGTGCGCAGTGGTGTGCGCAGGTCGGTCTCCTCATTGGCGAAGAGACAGGTGCGCAGGGCGCCCTCGGCGGTGATGCGGATGCGGTCACAGGAGGAGCAGAACGGCTCGGAGACGGGATTGATGAAGCCCATCTCGCCCTCGCCGTCGGCGAAGCCCCAACGCTCGGCCGTCGACGAGGCCGGCGCATCGAGACGGACCAGCGGGTAGACCTGCTCGATCATCGCGCGGATCTCGGCACCCGTCAGGACGTCGGCCTTCTTCCACGTGCGGTCGGCGTCGAGCGGCATGAACTCGATGAAGCGCACCACGTAGGGCTTGCGGCGGGCGAGCTCGGCGAAGGCGATGACCTCCGGCTCGGTGAACCCGCGCATCGCGACGGCGTTGACCTTGATCGGCCGCAGCTCGGGGTAGCGCTCGGCCTCCGCGAGGCCCTCGAGTACGCGGTCGAGCATGTCGCGGCGCGTGATCTCGGCGAAGCGGGAGTGGTCGAGGCTGTCGAGCGAGACGTTGATGCGGCGCAGGCCCGCATCGACGAGCGGACCGGCCAGCGTGCGCAGGGCGATGCCGTTCGTCGTCAGCGCGAGGTCGGTCAGGCCGGGCACCTTGACGAGGCGCTCGACGAGATCGGGCACGTCGCGGCGCACCAGCGGCTCGCCGCCGGTCAGGCGCACGTGGAACACGCCCATCGCCGCGAGGATCGTGGCGAGGCGCTCGATCTCCTCGAAGGTCAGCACCTCGGTGCGTTGGAGCCAATTGAGCCCCTCGGCGGGCATGCAGTACTTGCAGCGGAAGTTGCAGCGATCCGTGACGGACACGCGCACGCTCTCGATATGGCGGCCGAAGGAGTCGACGAGCGGAGGCCGGAGAGGCATGGCGGGAGTGTAGCGGCGGACGGGCTTAGCCGTTGGTCAGCGGAATGCGCTCGATGTAGCGCAGATCGCGCGCGGGGTGGCCGTCGGCGGGGAAGCCCGCCACCCAGAGCGCATCGACGCGCTCGACGATCTCCACGTCCGTCACCGCGCTGCGGATCGCCTCGCGGGCAGCGGCGTAGGCGTCGGGATCCTCGCCGTAGGCGAGCGTCAGGTGCGGGACGAAGCCGTGGCGATGGCAGTCCTCGTCGCACGCGCACAGCGCCGCCCGCAGCGCGTGCAGCTGGGTCGAGCCGTGGTCGACGCCGAGCCAGGCCACCGGACGCGTGGGCGAGGCGAACTCGTCGAAGCCTGTGCAGCGCACCTCGAAGGCGCCATGGTCGCGGGTGATCGCGCGGGCCCGCTCGGCCAGTGCCGGCGCATCCTCGATACCGCGCAACGGGGCGTAGAAGAGGGTGACGTGCCCGGTCGCGGGATGCTGCGTGCGGACCTGCTCGCCATCGGTGAGCGCCCCGATCTGGGTCAGCAGCGCGTGGGCGCTATCGACGCGCACCACGACGCCCCAGTACCACCTGCCGTCGGTCACGGCTAGCTGCGGGTCTCGCCGCCGGGACCGTCGGTGAACGGGTCCCACTCGAGCGTGGAGTCCGGTCGGGTAGGCGGACGGCCGTCGAGCGTGTCCTCGTCGTCCGCGGGCTCGGGTCGGACGGGCGGGGCCGGGAACAGCTCCGCGGAGTCGTCGGCCTGCTCGTCGAGCTCAGCGACCAGACCGCTCGGTGCGGGCAGGTCGAGCTCCTCGAAGGCGCTCGAGGGATCGTCGGCTGGCGGCAGGGGATCCTCGGCGGCGGGCTCGACGGGCACGGCCGGGGGCGCCTCGTAGGAGGGCTCCTCCCAGGCGGCGTCGTCGGCGGCCACGACCGGCTGGGCGGGGGGCGCTTCGATCGGCGGGACAAACGGTTCGTCGGCACCCTCGAAGGGGGCATCGGTTTCGGGGGCCCAGGCGCGTGTGGGATCCTCGTTGCGCGTGGCGTCCTCGCCCGGCATCGCGAGCTCGCCGTCGCTGGTCTCGAGCGGCGCGGCAGTCTCGGCCGGGTACGCGACGAGCGGCTCGTCGTCGTCGGCCGCGGGCGCCTCCTCGCCGGGCTCGCGCTCAGGGCCATCGATGCCCCAGATCTGCTCGCCGGCGTACTCCAGGCCGGGCAGGTCGTCGGCATCCCAGCCGTAGGCGCCGTACCACGAGGGTGCGGTCGGCCAGGGGACCATTCGCGAGGCGACGTGGACGAGGGAGACGGACGGCGCTTCGCCTCGCTCGAGCGCGAGGCGGTTCTCAGGGCTGACGCAGACGGTCGCGATCGTGCCGTCCGGCTTGCGCAGCTCGATCGGTTCGGTGCCGAGGCCGTGCTCGTGGGAGAAGAAGCAGAGGCCGGGGTATCCGCGCATGATCGGTGCCGGCGGCGCGTGGTCGGACAGGCGATGCTCAACCCAGAGGATCTCCCATTCGACGGCGTCCAACTCGGCGGCGACGGTGCGCAGCTCGCGCGGCGAGGTCAGTGCGGGGAGCGTTCGCCGCAGC
>CAJCBN010000285.1 GCA_903960645.1 uncultured Actinomycetes bacterium
CGCGTCTTCGGCAGGCTCGCCACGAAACGCAGGTCCCCCAGCACGGCGACGGGGCCGAGTACCTCGCGGACCGTAGCGCGCAGCTCGCGCTCAAGCTCGGCGGAGCCTTCGAGACCGGGCTTGAGCACGACGAAGGTGGCGACGACCTCGCCGCGCAGCTCGTCGGGTTGGCCCGTCGCGCCGGCCTCGGCGACCGCAGGGTGGTGGAGGAAGGCAGTCTCGACCTCGACGGTGCCGATGCGATGGGCGGCGATCTTGATGACCTCGTCGGCGCGCCCGGCGAACCAGGCGTACCCGTCCGCGTCGAAGCGGCAGGCGTCGCCACTCGCGTAGGCACCCGGAACGCGCGACCAGTAGTCGAGCGCGTAGCGCTCAGGGTCCTCCCAGATCGTGACGGTCAGCGATGGGAAGGGACGCCGGACGATCATCATCCCGGCCTGGCCAGCGGGCAGCTCCGCGTGCGTCTGCGGGTCGACGATGGCGGTGTCCCAGCCGGGCATCGTCAGCCCGCCCGAGCCGGGGCGGACCTCCTCGAGCCCGAGCCCCCACGGGTTCGCAAACAGCGGGACGCCGGTCTCGGTCTGCCACATGTGGTCGATCACCGGAACGCGATCGCCGAGCACGTCGCGCTGCAGCCACTCCCAGGCCGGCGGGTTCAGCGTCTCCCCGGCGCAGAACACGCGGGTCAGCGTCGACAGGTCGTGGTCGTCGGCAGGGGCCGTGCCGTGCTGCATCAGCATGCGCACGGCCGTCGGCGCGGTGAAGAGCCCGGTCACGCGCTCCTGCGCGATCAGGCGGTAGAGGGTGTCCGGACCGGGGTGGTCGAGCGAGCCCTCGAAGGCGATCGTCGCCGCGCCCGCCAGCAGCGGCCCGTAGACGATGTACGAGTGGCCGACGATCCAGCCGATGTCGGACGTCGACCACCAGATGTCGTCACGCTCGAGGCCGTAGACCCAGCGCCCCATCGCGTCGAGGCCGGCCATGTAGCCGCCGTGGACGTGGACGACGAGCTTCGGCGTCGCCGTCGTGCCGCTCGTCGCAAGGATGAAGACGGGATCGGTGGCAGCCACCTCGGCGTACGCGCCGCTGGAGCCCGCGCCCGCGGCGAGGAAGTCGTCCCAGTCGAGCTCGCCGTCGGCGACCGGCGCGGCATCGGGCTCGCGCCGCTGCACGATCACGTGCTCGACGTCGTGGTCGCCGCCGGCGAGCGCCGCGTCGACGATGTGCTTGAGCGGCACGACCTTGCCGCGACGCCGCGTCGAGTCTGCCGTGAAGACCGCCTTGGAGCCGGACAGGCGGATGCGCTGCCCGAGCGCGCCCTCGCCGAAGCCGGCGAACACCACGCTGTGGATCGCGCCGATGCGCGCGCAGGCCAGCATCAGCGCGATCGCCTCGACGCTGACGGGCATCGACAGCGTGACGCGATCGCCGTGTCCAATCCCGAGCGCACGCAGCGCCGCTGCGACCCGCTCCACCTCGGTCAGCAGCTCCGCGTACGTCAGGCGCCGCTCGGCGCCGTCCTCGCGCAGCCAGATCAGCGCGGGGCGCTCGCCGAACCCCCCGGCGACGTGGCGGTCGAGGCAGGCCACGGTGATGTTCGTCGTCGCGCCGCTGAACCAGCTGAAGGTCGGCGGCGTCCACTCCAGCACCGTCTCCCAGGGCGAGAACCACGGCAGGTCGGCGACTTCACGGGCCCAGAACGCGTCGGGATCGGCGAGCGCCTCGCGCTGCAGCCGCTGGAGTTCTGTCTCGTCCATGGCGTGATGCTAGACGGTCGCAGGAACGCCGGCTGGGCGCGCTCCGGATCCGGGCGTCAGGTGCGCCAGACCAGCTGGACGGCCGCGATGATCTCGCCGCCTGATTCCGCCTCGACCGGGGCGATCGCGCGGAGCATCGCCGAGCCGGGGACGCCGAAGATATCGGCCGTGGCGGCGTCGTCGCGGAGCACCTCGACGGTCGGCTGCACGCGGCGGGTCTCTGGGCCGAGGCCGAGGGCGCCGGAGCGGGAGGACTCGACGGCGTAGAAGCAGGCGAGCACGAGCGCGATCAGGAAGGGGTTGTCCTCGCCGTCGGCGTAGGCGATCCGCTCGCGTGTGCGTACCGTCGCATCGACGAGGAAGGGCAGCAGCTCCGGCGCGAGCTGGCCCGAGCGGTGCTTGGGCTTGGCCTTGGCGTTCGGTGCACGCTCGAAGACGACGGCGACCGGCGCGCCGGCGAGGGCGAAGGTCTCGCGCTCGCGGTACGGCCCGATCGCCCACGCGAGATCGCCCGCCATCCGCGCCGTGGCGTCGGCCAGCTCATCCGCCAGTCGCTCCGCCTCGTCAACGGAGAGCTCCGGCGCGATGGCCGCGGACGCGCCGTCGGCAAGGGTGTCCGGTGCGTCGTCGTGCCCGTGATCGCAGTCGGGTCCGTGCTGGTGCTCATGGTCATGACCGCAGTCGGGACCATGCTGATGCTCATGGTCGTGGCCACCGTCGGGGCCGTGCTCGTGCGCGTGCGCCATGGTGGAAGCCTACGAGTCCTCAGGGTTCATGTGCTCCTCTTCGCAGCCGCACCCGCTGCGGCATACCGCGATGCGCTCTAGCGTTACCAGAGACGTGAGCAGCCGCGGCCGACATGGAACGTTCGATACCGGCGATAAGCCGCAGCGTCCGGAGGACCCGGAGGTCCGCCGCGCCAACCTGCACCGCGTCTTCGCGCTGTTCGGACCCGAGCGGAGCCGCCTCTCCCTCGTCCTCGGGCTGATCGTCTTCTCCAGCGCGCTCGGCATGGTGCCGGCGTTCCTCCTCCGCGACATCATCGACAACGCGATTCCCGAGGCGAATACGGACCTGCTGGCCTGGCTCGCCGGCGGCATGATCGCGATCGCGATCATCGTGGGCATCCTCGGCGTCGCGCAGACGTACCTCTCCAACCGCGTCGGGCAGGAGGTCATGCACGACCTGCGCGCCGACGTGTACGAGCACCTGCAGCGCCAGTCGCTCGCATTCTTCACCCGCACGCGCACCGGCGAGGTGCAGTCGCGGATCGCCAACGACATCGGCGGTGTCGATGACGTGGTCACGTCGACGGCGACGTCCGTCGTGTCCAACGTGACGACGGTGCTCGCGGCCGTCGCCGCGATGTTCCTGCTCGACTGGCGCCTCGCGATCCTCTCGGTGATCCTGGTGCCGTTCTTCGTCCTGCTGACGCGCCGAGTCGGCGTGGAGCGGCGCAAGCTCGCCACCGAGCGCCAGAAGACGCTCGCGGACATCTCGTCGCTCGTGCAGGAGTCGCTGTCCGTCAGCGGCGTGCTACTCGGCAAGACGATGGGTCGCGGTCCCGAGCTCGCGCAGCGC
>CAJCBN010000286.1 GCA_903960645.1 uncultured Actinomycetes bacterium
CCTTCCGCACTGTCTCCACTCCGCTCGGCGACGTGACTGCCGTCGCGGATGAGCATGGGCTGACGCACGTGATCCTCCCCGGCGATGACGGCAGCGCACTCGCCGATGCGACCGAGGGCGGCGCCGTTGTCGACGCTGCCGCGCAGCAGCTCTCCGAGTGGTTCGCCGGCGACCGCATGTCGTTCGATCTGCCGTTGGCGCCGCAGGGGACGGAGTTCCAGCAGGCAGTGTGGCGCGAGCTGTGCCTGGTGCCGTTCGGCGCGACCGCCAGCTACGGCGACATCGCCAAGGCGATTGGCCAGCAGATGGCGACCCGTGCGGTCGGCGCGGCCAACGGCCGCAACCCGATCCCGATCATCATTCCGTGCCACCGCGTGATCGGGGCGGGCGGTGGGCTGGTCGGCTACTCGGGCGGCGGCGGCATCGAGACGAAGCGCCGTCTGCTCGACCACGAGAGCGGCACGCTCTCCTTCGCCATCTAGCGCCGCAGCAGCGCCGCCACGGCGCGCAGGTGCGACGCGTCCGTCCCGCAGCAGCCGCCGAGGATCGACAACCCGTGCGTCTGGCCCGTGGCGATCAGCTCCACGGCGAACGCCTCGGGGGTCGAGGCGTCGAGCTCATCGCGTCCGTCCAGCTCCTCTGGCGTGAGCGCCGAGGCGTTGGCGAAGAGGCCGATCGCGCGGTCGCCGATCGGCTGCGCGGCGAGCGCCTCGTCGGCGATGGTCGGGTGCACGCAGTTGAGGGCGTAGCCAAGCGGCGGGCGCCGAGTGCCATGGTCGACGCGCTCGACGAAGTCACGCAGCGGCGTCTCGTCGAGCAGCGTGCCGTCGGCGCGCACGACGACACCGACGATGTAGGGCAGCGTCGAGGCGGCCAGGGCCCGGCTGATCCCGAGCGCCTCCTCCGCGTTCGGCAGCGTCCCCGCGATCAGCACGTCGACCCCAGCGGTCTCGAGCTCCTCGACCTGTGCGCGCATCTCCATCTCTGCGACCTCCGCGCTCGGCGCGATGTCGCCCCCGTAGCCGTCGCCCAGCGGCCCCACGAGCCCGCCGATGATGACGGTCCCACCACGCTCCGCCTCTGTGTGCCGCAGGTCGCGGAGCATGCGCGCGTTCTCGGCGTTGAGGTCGCGGTCGCTGTAGCGCGAGCGCGCCACGCGCCGCGGATGCGCGCGCCAGGTGTCGGTCTGCAGGAGCACGGGCAGCCCCGCCTCGAGCCCGATCTCGAGGTAACTGCGGTGGATCTCCCAGAGCGCCGGCTGCCAGCGGCTGTCCGTGACAAGCGCGCCGATTCCGACCTCCGGATCGAACTCGATCCCGGGCGTGCGGCGCAGGCGCTCGAAGATCGACGCCTCGCTCAGCACCGGTCCAGCGCGCAGCACTTCCTCGACGGTCGGCATGCGCGGCAGTCTAGTTGGACACGCTGGGCCCGGGCCCGTGGTGTCAACCCTCCTCCGACACCATGCGCGCGCATCCGCGCTCAGGTGGTCGGAGCCCCGGCACACCTGGCGCGCCGCCGCTGCGCTGCGCGTGGGACAACGGTGCGACTGGGTGCGGGAGGTGTGCGGGCTCGCGCGTGGCCAGCGCGTATGCGTTGCACGGCGGGGATGACAAGGCGGGCCCGGGCCCAGGGTGTCCGGTCGGCGCGCGTAGACTGCCGCCATGGCCCTCAACGTCCTTGGCACTCCACTCGAAGCCTGCTCGCTCGATCCGATGACCGGGTACTACCGGAACGGCTGCTGCGATACCGGCAGCGAGGACCAGGGCGTCCACATCGTCTGCGCGATCATGACCGCCGAGTTTCTCGCGTTCTCGCGCGAGCGCGGCAACGACCTGACGATGCCCCTTGAGATGTTCCAGTTCCCCGGTCTCAAGCCCGGGGATCGCTGGTGCCTCTGCGCGGACCGCTGGCGCGAGGCGAAGGATGCGGGCTGCGCGCCCGCCATCGTGCTCGAGGCGACCCACGCCCGCATGCTCGAGTGGGCCACGCTCGACGAGCTGCGCACCAGCGGCGCCGACTGAGCTTCCCGAGCCTGGCTACCGGCGACCGGGCCGCAGTGCCGAACTACTGGGCGAAGCGCCGGCCGTAGGCGGCGACCAGGCCGCAGTGCCGAGCTACCGCGTGAAGCGCTGGCCGTACGCGACAAGCGACTGCGGTATCTCGACGCCCGGAGGCAGATCGGGTGCCGGCACCGGCATCCCCACCGCCTGGGTGATCGGCAGCACGCCGGTCCACGTTGCCGCCCACTCCTCCGCATCCTCGGGGTAGTTGCCGGGCGGGCCGCTGCGGATCTTCGCGCTCGCCTCGTCGAGCGGCAGGGCGAGGACACTCGTGGCCTTCAGCTCCTGGCGCGTCGGCGGCTTCGCGTCGGCCCAGCGGCCGGGGACGAGCTGCTCGGTGAGAGCCTCGAGCGCGACGAGCTTCTCGGCGGGATCCTCGATCGCGACCGCGGTGCCGAGCACCACGACGGAGCGGTAGTTGATCGACTGATCGAACACCGCGCGCGCCAGCACCACCCCATCGACGAGGGTGACGGTCACGCAGCACGCCACGCCCTCGGTGAGGCGGCGCATCATGCGGCTCGCCGCCGAGCCATGCAGGTAGAGGACGTCACCGACCCGCGCGTGCAGCGACGGGATGACGTACGGCTGGCCGTCGACCTCGAAGCCGATGTGGCAGAGGATCGCCTCGTCGAGGATCGCGTCGATCGTCGGGCGATCGTAGTGCCCGCGCTTCGGCATGCGCTTGACCTTGGTGCGCTTCGTAGGCATGGCAGGAGCCTAGCGATCGCGCAAGAGGAACGCCGGCACAGTCGTGCCCGCCGCGATGCCGGGCCCGGGCGGCACGATGACGTAGCCGTCGGCCTGCGCCAGTGAGTGCAGCGCGGCGGCCCGTCGCGACAGCGGCGTGGCGTGCAGCTGATGTTCCGCCCCGGCGGCAAAGCGCACCGCCACCATGCACTCCGAATCCTCACGGCCGCCGGCCGCGGCATCGAGGACCACCGCGACCGAGGCGCGCTCAACCGGCCGCCCGGCCAGCGTGCAGAGCAGCGGGTGCGCGAACAGCTCGTAGGTGAAGGCCGCCGACACGGGATAGCCCGGCACGCCGATCACCGGCGTGGTGCCGACCACGGCGAGCAGGACCGGATGCCCGGGCCGCACCGCCACGCCGTCGACGGCCACCTCACCGAGCTCGGCGAGGACGTCGCGGGAATGATCGCGGCGACCGCGTGAGGAGCCCGCGACGAGCAGCACGAGGTCGTTCTGCAGCACCGCGCGCATGACCTCCTCCCCGAGGCGCTGGGGATCGTCGGGAATCCGCGGATGAATCGTCGGCACCGCGCCGTCGGCGGCGGCCTGCGCCGCGAGCATCGGACAGTTGGAGTCGATCGTGTGGTGCGGCTCGAGTGGCTCGCCGGGCGAGCGCAGCTCATCGCCCGTCGGGATGACCGCGACGCGCGGACGGCAGCGCACCTCCACCGCCGTGTGACCGGCGGCCGCGAGCAGGCCGATGTCGAAGGGCGAGAGCGCGTGCCCGGCACGGAGCAGCACCTCGCCGACGGGGACGTCTTCGCCGACCGGGCGGATGTCGGCACCCGCCAGCACGGCGGCCGCGACCTCGGCCCCTGCGCCATCGAGTGCGACGCGCTCGCGGCGCACGACGGCGTCGAAGGCGGCGGGCACCGGGGCACCCGTATCGACCAGCGCGAAGTCGCCGCCGGCGATCAGCACCGGTGCGCCGACGGTGTCGGCCGCACGCACCGCAATACCGTCCATCGCCGCGACCCGCACCGGGGGCACCGCGCGAGTGGCAGCGGCATCAACGGCGAGCACACGGCCGGCCGCGGCCGCCACCGCCACGGCTTCGGAGGCCAGTGGCGCGAGCCAGCCGGCCTCGCCGAGCGCGTCGAGCCAGCGCTCGCGTGCCCGCTGCGGGGTCGGCTCGCCGCTCATCGCTCGCCCGCGTCGATCCGCTGGGTATGCGCGTAGACGTTGCAGCGATCGTCGCGGAGGAAGCCGACGAGCGTGACGCCGAGGCGCTTGGCCGCATCGACGGCGATGCTCGACGGCGCGCCAACGGCGGCGAGGACGGGGATACCGGCGACAGCGGCCTTCTGGACGAGCTCGAAGCCGGCGCGTCCGGAGACGAGGGCCACGTAACCGTTGAGGGGCGTCTCGCCGAGCATCAGCCGCGCGCCGACGACCTTGTCCATCGCGTTGTGACGGCCGATGTCCTCGCGCAGCTCGACCAGCGTGCCGTCGGGCGTGAAGAGCCCCGTCGCGTGGATGCCACCGGTGCGCTCGAACTGGCGCTGCTTCGCGCGCAGCGTCTCGGGCAGCTCAAGCAGCGTCTCGAACGCCACGACCGGCCCCTCGGGGATCGTGCGGCAGGCGACCTCGATCATGTCGATGGAGGCCTTGCCGCAGACGCCGCAGCTCGAGGAGGCGAACATGTTCCGCTGTAGCCCCGCCGCGTCGAACGGCTTGCGCAGGCGGACGCTGAGCACGTTGTACTGCTGGGAGGCGTCCTCGACGTCCTCGCAGTAGCGGATGTCGGCGATCTCGTGGTTGTCGACCACGAACCCCTCCGTCAGCAGGAAGCCAGCGGCCAACTCGAAGTCAGCGCCGGGTGTGCGCATGGTCACCGCCACCTGGGTGAAGGGCTGGCCCGGCCCGCCCACGCGGATCTCGAGCGGCTCCTCACCCGCCACGCGGTCGCGCTGCTCCACCGGCCGCTCGCCGCGCGCGAGCCGGAGCACGCGCACCTCGGCGGTGGGACCGGCGAGCGGAGGTCGCTCGGCGGTGCCCATGACCCTACTTCTTGGCTCCGTCGCGCGCCTGAGCGTGCTGGAAGCCGAAGCGACCCTTGATGCAGAGGTTGCCGTGCGTGATCGAGTGGTCGGGCGGGCTCGTGACCTTGACGATCGAGTTGTCCTGCACGTGGAGCTCCAGATTGCAGCCGACGCCGCAGTAGGTGCAGATCGTCGTGGTGACCGTCTGCTCCTCCTCGCGCCACTCGCCCTCCTCGCGGAGGTCATGCTCGCTCTTGAACATCAGCGCACCCGTCGGGCAGACCTGGATGCAGTTGCCGCAGTACACACAGGCCGACTCGGGCAGCGGGACGACGAACTCGGTCGAGATGCGGGCGTCGAAGCCACGGCCGGCGACGCTGATCGCGAACGTGTTCTGCCACTGCTCGCCGCAGGCGTCGACGCACTTGTAGCAGAGGATGCACTTCGAGTAATCGCGCGTGTAGAGCTCGTTGTCGATCTTGATGCCCTGGTACACGGTGGCGGCGAGCTGGCCGTCCGTGACCGCGCTGTGCCCGGCGCGATGATGGTCGCGGTGGGTGTCCGGCGGAGCCTGCGGACCGAACTTCTCGGGCCGGGCCTCGTACGCCTCGAGGTACTCGGGCGCGACGGATGTCGTGGACAGATCAACGCTGGAGGCGAGCAGTTCAAGCACCATCCGTCGGCTCGCGCGAACGCGCTCCGAGTTGGTGTGGACCTTCATGCCGGCCTCGGCCTTGCGCGAGCAGGAGGGCTGCAGGACGCGGGCGCCCTCAACCTCGACCACGCAGACGCGGCAGGCGTTCTTGGGCTGGAGCGTCTCGCCGAAGCACAGGGTCGGCGTGTCGATCTCGACCTTGTTGCAGGCGTCGAGGATCGTCTCGCCCTCAAAGACCTTGACGGTCTGGCCGTCGACCTCGAGCTCGACCATCCGCTTGGGCATCATCATCACGGGATCGCTCATCGGGCACCTTCCTTGAACACGCCGAGGCGGTCGATGGCGGACTCCACGGCGCTGGACGCCGCCTGGCCGAGTCCGCAGATGGAGGCATCGCGCATGCAGCCGCCGATCTCGGCGATCAGCTCGAGCTCGGTCTCGACGCCGCCGCGCGGCTTGCCGCTGGCGAGGCGCGCGAGCGCCTCTTGCTGGCGGACGGTACCGACGCGGCAGGGCACGCACTGGCCGCACGACTCGTTGCGGAAGAACTGCGCGATGCGCTGCAGGATGCCGTGCATGTTGACGGTGTCGTCGAAGACCATCACGACGCCCGAGCCGAGCGTCGTCTTGGCCTCGCGCACCGCCTCGAAGGAGAGCTCGATGTCGAGCTCGTCCGGACGGACGAAGCTGCCGGCGGCGCCGCCGAGCAGCACCGCCTGGATCTCACGGCCGTCGGGGACGCCACCGGCGAGGTCGATCAGCTCGCGCAGCGTGCCGCCGAACGGCACCTCGTAGACGCCGGGGCGCTCGATGTTTCCGGACAGGCAGAACAGCTTCATGCCGGTCGAGCCGGTGGTGCCGGTCTCGGCGTAGCCGGGGCCGGAGCGGCGAATCACGTCGAGCACGTTGATCAGCGTCTCGACGTTGTTGATCGCGGTCGGCTTCTGGAAGACGCCCTTCTCGACGGGGAACGGCGGCTTCGAGCGCGGCTCACCGCGGTAGCCCTCGATCGAGTTGAAGATCGCGGTCTCCTCGCCACAGATGTACGCACCGGCGCCGCGGCGGATCTCGAGGTCGAAGGTGAAGCCCTCGCCCATGATGTCGTCGCCGAGCAGGCCACGGTCGTACGCCTGGTCGATCGCGCTCTGCAGGGCGCGCTCGGCCTCGGGGTACTCGCCGCGGAGGTAGATGAAGCCGTTCTCAACGCCCATCGCGTAGCCCGCGATCGTCATCGACTCGACCAGGGAGCAGGGATCGCCCTCCATGATCACGCGGTCCTTGAACGTGCCGGGCTCCGACTCGTCGGCGTTGCAGATCAGGAACTTGGGGCGGGCCGGCTGCTGGGCGACGGCCTCCCACTTGACGCCGGTCGGGAACGCGGCGCCGCCGCGGCCCATCAGACGCGAGTCCTTGATCTCGCGGATGACGCCCGCGGGTCCGAGCGAGACGGCGGCGCGCAGGGCGTCGTAGCCGCCCTTGGCGCGGTAGTCATCGAGGCTCAGCGGATCGATCACGCCGATGCGACGCAGGAGCCGCAGGCTGGGATCGCCGAGCTGATAGGGCTCGGACGGCTCGGTGCCCGCCACCCCCTCCTCCTCGGACAGCACGGCGAGCGCGGTGGCCGTCGAGGCGGGTGCGTAGGTGCGGGTGAACGGCTCGAGGCCGGCCTCCATCATCAGCACGGCCGGCCCACGATCGCACTGGCCGAGGCACGGCGAGCGGTGCCACGTCGAGCGGCCGTCGGCCGAGACGGCGCCCTCGGGCCCGAAGCGCTCCTGGAGCGTGGCGATCAGATCGTCCGAGCCGAGGCACTTGCAGGCGATGTCCTCGCAGACGTGGAGGACGCGCGGCGGCGTCGGCTCCGTCGCGAGCATCATGTAGAACGACGCGACGCCATAGACCTCGGCGGGCGCAATCGTCATGCGCTTCGAGATGTAGGCGAGCGCCGGTGCGCTGATGTAGCCGATCCGGTCCTGCACGGCCCAGAGCACGGGCAGCAGCAGGTGCCGATCCTCGCGCGACTCGTGGCCGCCCTCCGCCACGCGGGTGTCGGTGAGCGCGTCGCGCTCGCCGCCGTCCCAGCCGGACAGCGCGGGGCCGAGCAGCAGATCCACGGCCTCCTTCTCGTCCTCCGTGGGCGCCACGTTCAGGAGCTTGATGTCCATCAGTCGCCCGCCACGAGCTCGCGATCGGCATAGGCGGTCATGGTCTGCTCGCCCTCGGCGAGCTTCTCGACCTTGATCGCGCACGCCTTGAACTCAGCGGTGCCGCTCTTCTCGTCGACGGCGTCGATCGTCAGCACGTTGACGTCCACCTGGTCGGGGAAGTGGTACGTCATGAAGCCGAGGCCCGGACGCAGCCGGACGTCGGTGCGGACCGGCGACTCAACGGCGCCGCGCCGCGAGGAGACGCGCACGATCTCGCCGTCCTCGAGGTTCATCCGCTCCATGTCCTCGGGGCAGAGCTCGAGGAACTCGCCGACGTGCAGCGGGCTCGTGAACTTCTCGGTCTGGACGCCCGTGTTGTACGACTCGAGCCGGCGACCCGTGGTGAGGCGGATCGGGAACTCGGCGTCGGTCGCCTCGAACGGCGGGCGGTCGTGCACCGGCACGAACGTCGCGAGCATGCCCTGAACCGGATCGGCCCAGAGGCGCTCGTGGAGCCGCGGCGAGCCGGGATGCCCATCCTCGGGGCACGGCCACTGGATGCCTCCGAGCTCCTCGAGCCGGGCGTATGACATGCCGGTGTGCATCGGCGAGAGCGAGCGGAGCTCGTTCCAGATGTCCTCGCTGGTCGGGTAGTCCCACGCGAAGCCGAGGCGCTTGGCCAGCTCGGCGAGGATCCACTGGTCGTCCATGGCCTCGCCCGGCGGGTCGAGCGCCTTGCGCACGCGCTGGACGCGGCGCTCGGAGTTCGTGACGGTGCCGTTGGACTCGCACCACGAGGCGGAGCCGGGCAGGATCACGTCGGCAAGCTCGGCCGTCTTCGTCGCGAAGATGTCCTGCACGACGAGGAAGTCGAGGCCACCGAGCAGCTTGCGGACACGGGTCGAGTCGGCGTCGGACTGGGCCGGGTTCTCGCCGATGATGTAGCAGTACTTCAGCTCGCCGGTTTCCATGCCGTGGAACATCTGCGTGAGGTGCCAGCCGTAGCGATCGCGGATCGGTACGCCGTAGGCCTTGCTGAACTTCTCGCGGGCCGCGTGGTCGTTCTCGATGTCCTGGAAGCCAGGCAGGCGGTTCGGGATCGCGCCCATGTCGCCGCCGCCCTGCACGTTGTTCTGGCCGCGCAGCGGGTTGAGGCCCGAGCCGTAGCGGCCGACGTGGCCGCACACGAGCGCGAGGGAGATCAGGCTGAGGACGTTGTCGACGCCCGTGTGGTGCTCGGTGATGCCGAGCGTCCACGAGATCATCGCGCGGTCCGCCTTGGCGTAGGCGTGGGCGACCTCGCGGATCGCCTCGGCCGGGACGCCGGTCAGCTCCTCGGCGCGCTCGAGCGTGTACTCGGCGACGTGCGCCTTGTAGTTCTCGAAGTTCTCCGTGGAGTGCTCGATGAAGGCCATGTTGGCGAGACCCGCTTGGATGATCTCGTTGGCCATGGCGTTGGCGAGGGCGATGTCGGACCCGACGTTGTTGCCGAGCCAGGTATCGGCCCACTGGGCGGTCTCGGAACGGCGCGGGTCGACGACGATCAGCCGCGCGCCGTTGTGGATGCCCTTGAGGACGTGATGGAAGAAGATCGGGTGCGCGTTGCGCGCGTTCGATCCCCACAGGAGGATGACGTCGGTGTCGTGGTACTCCTCATACGAGGAGGTCCCGCCACCCGCTCCGAAGACTGTCGCCAGACCGACGACGCTCGGAGCGTGTCAGGTTCTGTTACATGAGTCGATGTTGTTCGACCCCATCACCTGCCGGGTGAACTTGCCGGCGAGGTAGTTCATCTCGTTCGAGGCCTTCGAGCACGAGAACATGCCGAAGCTCTTCGAGGTGTCGAGGTCCCGCGCGGGCGCGAGGCCGGCGGCGGCGCGGTCGAGCGCCTCCTCCCAGCTCGCGGGGCGGAACTCCCCGTTCTCCTTGATCCACGGGTGCGTCAGGCGCCCCTTGGGAAGTTTCGTCGTCGTCATCGCAGCAGTCCTCCAGCGGATCGGCGTGATTGCGGACAGCATGACGTGCGTCGCCGCCGGGCGAAACATGGCATTCCCACTCAGATGATAGGCAACGGCTATCATCTGGCCATGCAGTTACGGCAGTTGGAATACGTCATCGCGCTCGCCCGTGAACGCCACTTCGGCCGCGCTGCTGCAGCATGTCACGTCTCCCAACCCTCCCTGAGCGGGGGCATTCGAGCCCTCGAGGCGGAATTGGGCGTGCCTATCGTCGTGCGCGGACGCACCTACGGCGGGCTGACACCGGAGGGCGAGCGTGTCGTGGCCTGGGCGCACCGCCTCCTGGCCGACGCCGAGGGGCTCCGCGAGGACCTCGCCTCGATGCGCGGCGCCCTCACCGGCCGCCTGCGCCTCGGTGCGATCCCGACCGCGCTGCCGATCGCCAGCGCACTGTCGGCCACTGTCGCCGCCCTCCACCCCGGCCTCTCGATCACCGTCCTCTCGCTCGCCAGCCGCGAGATCGAGCGCCAGTTGCTCGAGTTCGAGCTCGACGCCGGCATCACGTACCTCGACAACGAGCCACTGCACGGCGTGCGCGGCGTCCCGGTCGCGCAGGAGCGC
>CAJCBN010000287.1 GCA_903960645.1 uncultured Actinomycetes bacterium
GCCCGAGCCGCGCGCGGGCAATCCGGCGCCGCGCATCGCGCCGAGCCGGATGGGCCTGCTCAACTCGATCGGCCTGCCCGGCCCTGGTCGCGACGCGTTTCTCGCCTCGCTGCTGCCCGAGCTCGCCACGATCGTCGAGGGGCCGATCGTCTGCAGCGTCGGCGGCTTCAGCGTCGACGACTATCTCGGCACCGTCGAGCGGCTCGAGGAGCACCCCGACTGCGCTGCCATCGAGCTGAACGTCTCGTGCCCCAACGTCGAGTCGGGCTGCGCATCCATTGGTGGTGATGCGGGGGAGACCGAACGCCTCACGGCTGCGGCGCGCAAGGCGACGGGCAAGCCGCTGTTCGTCAAGCTGAGCGCCTCGGTCGCCGACATCGCGGAGATCGCCCGGGCCGCCGAGGCCGGTGGCGCCGACGCCCTCGTCTGTATAAACACGGTGAAGGCCACGGCGATCAACCGCTGGACGCATGCGAGCTGGTTCGGTGGTGGTGGGGGCGGCCTGTCCGGCGCCGCGATCAAGCCGGTCGCCCTGCACGCGGTGCTGGCCTGCCGCGAGGCGACGGGGCTCGACATCGTCGGTCTCGGCGGGGTAGAGACGCTCGACGACGTCCTCGACCTGATGGCCGTCGGCGCCACGGCGGTCGCCCTCGGCACGTCGCTCTTCCGCGATCCGTCGCTCGCCTTGCAGCTCCGCGACCAGCTCGCGGCGTAGCCGTCCCGGCGATCCCGCGGCCGCGCCATCCGCTCGGGTGCTGCGCTGGCGACGCGTGCAGCCCCGCGCGCACCGCTCACGGCCGCCCCTAGCCCCTCAACGCCGAAAAAACAACCTTTCCGTGAACGTATCCCGTTTCCGGCAAGGCTCACCGGTGCTTGAAGGTTGAGGCGCCTTCGGCTCGCTGACTAGAGTCTCCCCTCGTGTCGCCTTCCGTCTCCCCCTCGGTCTCCGTCTCGCAGACGCGGCAAGCGCTGCTCCGCCACGAGACCCCGACCCGCTCCGCCAGCCAGCGCCAGTCGGCTCTGGCCCGCGCCAACGCCATCCGCGTCAAGCGTGCCGGGCTCAAGCGCGACCTCAAGGCGGGCGATCGACGGCTGGCCGACATCCTCCAGCGCCCCGCCGAGTGGGTGCTGACGGCGAAGGTCCACGACCTGCTCCTGTGCGTGCCGGGTGTCGGTGCGGTGAAGGCCGCGAAGATGCTCCAGCAGTGCCGCGTGTCGGGCTCGAAGACCGTCGGCGGCCTGTCGGACCGCCAGCGCAGCGAGCTCATCGCCCTGCTCCGCAAGTAGGCGCGTGGCGCGCCTCTTCGTGATCTCCGGCCCCTCGGGTGCCGGTAAGGGCACGTTGATCAAGGGCATCCTCGAGCAGCGCCCCGACCTCGCCGTGGTCGCCACGAGCGCCACGACGCGTCCCATGCGCCCGGGCGAGGTGGATGGCCGCGAGTACTTCTTCCTCGCACCCGAGACGTTTGAGCGCCGCGTCGACGACGGCGAGTTCGTCGAGTGGGTCGAGTTCGCCGGCAACCGCTACGGCACCCTCAAGAGCGAGGTCGATCGCCTGCTCGCCGAGGGCGCGAACGTGATCCTGGAGCTCGAGGTCGACGGCAGCCTCGTCATCCAGGACAGCCGCCCCGACGCGTGCCTGATCTTCATCGACACCGACCCGGCCGAGCTGCGTCGTCGCCTGATCAGTCGCCAGACCGAGGATGACGGCGAGATCGATGTTCGCCTGGAAATCGCCGCGCAGCAGTCGCAGGACAAGCTGCGCTTCGACCACGTGGTGTACAACGACGAGGTCGAGCGTGCCGTGGCCGAACTGCTGGCCACGCTCGAGCGCGAGCTCGACCGTTAGGCACGTTCGCCATGGGTGGATTCGACGTCGCACTGGCGCGGCGGTATCGCCTATATCAAATGAGATATAATCAGCGGGATCCATGAGTGCTCCCGACACCCATTCCCAGCCAGATGCCCTCGACGAGATGGTCGCTGAGTACGTGTCGGCCGATCCGCACTTCAGCGCGCTCTACGAGAGCGCCAAGCGCCGGCGAGCGCTCCTGCGCGAGCTTGCCGAGAAGCGTCAGGAGCAGGCTCGGTCGCAGACCGAGATCGCGGCGCTGATGTCCACGAGTCAGTCCGCATTGGCGCGACTGGAGACCAAAGCAGCCGACGCGCGCCTGTCGACCATCGATCGACTCGCAGACGCGCTGGGGTATCGCGTGGAGCACCGGCTAGTGCCTCTGGATTCCCGGCGTGACGGTTCTGTGCGGTAGCGCGAAGATCTTGCAGCACGCGTGCACCAGCCTGACTCTCGCGCGCGAACGCCGGCGCTAGACGTTCACACTCTCGGAGTCATGCGTCGCTCGCCCGTTACTTCGGGCGTGGCAGCGTTCGGGGCATGGATGTTCCCGAGTTCCTCACTCCTGTCGGGCTTGCATGGCGAATTCGTCGCGAGACGCTCCTCGACGACCTCAGTTGGCTACTGGAGGCGTCGGCCTCGGATTCGTCACGGAGGCAGTTGATTGACGGCGGCGTCCTGGTGCTCGTCGCCGGTTTCCAAGCGGCAATGCGCTCCCTGCTCGCATTGGGGTCTCGTGGAATCGGCGACGCGATAGGGGGTGACCTCGGGCTGATCGTGCAGCGTGCGCTCACAGCCGATAGTCGGCTCGCGCGTGGAAACGCAAGCGCGGACAATCTCCGCACGGATTTTGCTCGAATCGGGATCGATGTCTGGGATCTCGACTACGGAGTGGGCATCGAGGGCTGGGTGCGTCGAGGGTGGCTTGATGACGTGAATGAGGTGCGCAATGCCATCGCGCACGGCACGCCGCCTGGTGCCGCTCTTGGCGTCATCGATTTCGAGAGGATCAGGGAGTTCGCCGTTTCGCTCGACGCGGTGGTTGTTGTCGTTGAACGCGCGGTAGTTGCTTTGATCGAACGTGCAACTCGCAGCCGCGATCACGGTCACGAGGCGATGTAGCATGGCGGTCATGCGCAGTGCCTCGCCGCCCGTTGGAACGATCGTTCGCGACCGGACGCTGATTGGCAATGGTCGTTTCATGGTCGTGCACGACTTTGGGCCAATTGGTTTCGAGGGCGAGTGCTTCGCCGAGATCGAGCCGTTCCCGAACATCTACGGTGATCCGCCGACGATGGTGCCTGCCGCGGCACTCGAGTTCGACACGGACTTCGCCAGCGCCTGACCGCCCTCGGCTGCGCCACCTACCGCACCCCAACCCCCGCACCACTGCTACCTTGTGCCGGTCGCCGCGTACTGCGCGACACGCGTCTGGAGCCTCCGACTTCATGATCTATCCGAAGATTGACGATCTGACCGCGGTTGTCCCCTCGAAGTACGCGCTGGTGATCGTCGCCAGCCGTCGTGCCCGCGAGCTCAACGACTACCACCGTCAGCTCGGCGAGGGCGAGTTCATCGCGGAGAAGCAGTACGCACCCCCGATGGTCGAGTCGCGCTCGAAGAACTATCTGACGATGGCTCTCGAGGAGATCGCGGCGGACAAGATCGCGTGGGAGACCACCGAGTCGTAGCCCCGACGGATGGGCCTGCGCCCGTCCTGCTGGCCGTCACTGGCGGCATCGCGGCCTATCGCGCCTGCGAGGTCGTGCGCGGCCTCGTCAAGGCCGACGTGCCCGTTCAGGTCGCCATGACCCGCGCGGCTCGTCGCTTCGTCGGCGAGACGACGTTCGCGGGCCTCAGCCGTCGGCACGTCTTGACGGACGATCCCGATCCGAACGGCCCGATCTATCCGCACCTCGACGCGGCCCGTGCCGCCAGGGTGATGGCGATCGTCCCCGCGAGTGCCAACACGATCGCGCGCCTCGCACATGGCCTTGCCGATGACGTGGTGGCCGAGAGCGCCCTCGCCCTCGCCGGCCAGCTCCTGATCGCGCCTGCGATGAACCACCGCATGTGGCTGCATCCGGCCACGCAGCAAAACGTCGAGACCCTCAAGGTGCGCGGCGCGATCATCGTCGGCCCCGAGGATGGCCAGCTTGCCGAGGGCGAGGAGGGCCCGGGCCGCCTGGCCCAGCCTGATCGCATTACCCAGGCCATCCGCATGCTCCTCGGCTCGGGCTCGCTCAAGGGCAAGCGCGTCCTGATCACCGCCGGCGGCACCCGTGAGCCGCTCGACAGCGTTCGCTTCCTCGGCAATCGCTCGAGCGGCAAGATGGGCGTCGCCCTCGCCGATGAGGCCCTCGCCCGCGGCGCCGAGGTGACGACGATCCTCAGCAACACCCTCGTGCGCCCCATGGGCGGCACTCAGGTCGACGCGCCGACGGCCGCCGACCTCGCCGCGGCCACCCAAGCCCACGCCAAGACGGCCGACATCATCCTGATGGCCGCCGCCGTCGCCGACTTCCGTCCGGCCGCAGCGCACGACACCAAGCGTGCCCGCACCGGATCGTGGGACCTCCACCTCGAGCCGACCGAGGACATCCTCGCCGGCATCGCCAAGAATCGCCTGCCTCACCAGACGATCATCGGCTTCGCCGCCGAGGACTCCGAGGACATCGCGAAGGCCCGTGAGAAGCGCGAGCGCAAGGGCGTCGACCTGATTGTCCTCAACGACATCTCCGACCCGGCGCAGGGCTTCGACAGCGACGACAACGCCGTCGTGCTCGTCAGCGGCAGCGACGAGATCCGCGTCGAGCGTGCCCCGAAGCCGCAGATCGCCGCGGCGATTCTGGATCGGGTTGAGGCGTTGGTCGTCTAGGACACAGGCGCGACGTTGTCGCGGAGTTCCGGGCGGCCCCAGATGTCGGACGGTCCGCGGTACAGCGCGACCAGCGTCTGTGCCCATCCCGGCATGTACGTCTCCATGGCTGGAGTCATCGCATCGATCTCGATCTGCCGCCAGTCGTTCCCTCGTGGCCCGCGGTGCCACACCATCACGCGGTAGTCGGCATCGCGGTGGTCGAGTGTCCGCATGTACGTATCGAGTGCCGGGTTGTAGCCCGCCGGGTAC
>CAJCBN010000288.1 GCA_903960645.1 uncultured Actinomycetes bacterium
ACGCGCTCCACCGGCGTCAGCAACGTGCAGAACCTGAACCTCCTGCGCCGACGGTAGATCTGGATCCGGATCCAAATCTGCACAAAAACGGTAGATCTGGATCCGGATCCAAATCTGCACGAAAACGGCAACTGCGGTGACGGATCCGAAACTCTGAGGCGCCACGTACCGACCCCGCCCCACCCTCTAGTAGGCTTCACCCCATGGCAACGCTTGCACAGCAGTGGGACGCGATCCTCGAGGACGAGTCCGCCGATTGGGAGAACGCGTTCGTCGAGTTCCGCGTTGCGGAGAACGGCGATCTTGAGGAGGCCGCGCTGGTGCTCTGCAGCCTCAACCCGTGGCACGGCGAGTCGTGGCGCAGCGGCTGGCTCCGCTTCCGCGTCGCCCGCACATTCGGCTACGGCGCCGACGACCAGCACACCCGCGCGATGCTCCACAAGCTCGACACGCGCGGCATCAGTGGCGAGCTCGAGCTCCTGCGCTCCATCGACCACTTCCTGCCGGTTTCCACGCAGGGCACCGTCTAGATCTGGGGGCGGCAGTGCCCTGGGTCCGCATTGACGGTGACGAGTTGCGGGTCGAGGACGCCCGCATCGTCTGGACGCCTGCGGTAACGGCGAACGCGGAGGGCATCGCCTTCTGGCTGCGCGCCTCGGGCGGCCGCACGGTGATGCACATCGCGGGCTGGGCGCCCGGCACGAGCGCGGCGGATCTTGATGGCCAGGACGTGCGCATCGAGAACCCCGGACCCGACGCCGGCGTCGACGGGCGCTTCATGACGAACGCGCGTGTGCGCTTCGGTCGCGTCACGAGCGACCGTGCGGTGGTGAGCGTCGACGGCCAGGTCGAGGCGCTCGAGCCGTCCGACGATTCGATCGCGACGTTCGAGGCGGATCTCGTCTGCACGGTCGCGCCGATGGCCGAGCGCGACCACTGCCTCGGCTGCGGCGGTCCGCTCGATCGCTACGCGGCGACGCGCGACGAGTTCGTGGCGGGCTTCCGCATCACCCAGCGCGTGCTGCCCGTGCTCTGCCCCAACTGCGTCGGCGTCGTCGACCAGCCGCGCTTCTGCCCGACCTGCGGCACGGCCTTCGCCGCCGACGCCGTCTCGACGCACGGCGAGGAGGGCCGCACGGGCTATACCGCCCGCTGCGTGCAGGGCCACGTGTTCAGCGGCGCGCTGCCGGGCTGATGCGAGAGCACGCAGGTTCGGAGCGGGGTCAGACCCCACTCCGAACCTGACAACCCGCCTGCCGATCTACGGCGTGCCGACGAGCTTGACGGCGTCGATCTCGGACCACGAGCCGCCGCTCTTGCTCTGGTTGATCGTGACGCGCACCACGCCGACCTTGAAGGACACGCCCTTGACGCTGATCTTCAGGATCGCCGGGCACTTCGACTCTGCCTTCGGCTTGGCCGTGTAGATGACCTTCTTCTTGACGATCTCGGCATCCCACACGGTGACGTTCGTGACCGCACCAGGGTGATACGTCTGATAGATCCAGACGGCACTCGGCTTGACCGGCGTGTCGTAGAACGCGTCGATGAACGCCGTGCCAGTCGGCTTCTCCGGCGCCCAGGCGGCTGAGTTGTCGCCGCAGCCCGACACATCCGGTGCACCGGCGGCCTGCATGCCGCTCCAGCCTTCGGAGCCGTACTGGCTCGAGTGGTCGATCGATGCCGCCCACTGGCTCATCGCAGCCCGTGGCACCGGTCTCGCCGCGGCGGTGGTGGCAACTGCCAGCACCACCATTGTTGCGGCCAACGTAATCAGGACTCGTCGCATGTGCCTCTCCTCGTCCTCGCATCGCTTGGGGGAGCGCCAGTACCAGAATGACCTGGCTCTCACGAGCACCTTACATCGCAGGCGCCGCATTTGCGTTTCGACGCCGAAGCATTCGGCGCTATGCGTCGCGCGGCACGATACGGAGGTCCGCGTCGAGCGCCCGGGCGAGCTTGAGCAGCGTCTTCTGGGTGGGGTTGACGCCAACCGCGCACTCGATGCGGCTGATCTGGCCCTGCGGCACGCCCGACAATTCAGAGAGCTGCATCTGCGTGAGTCCGCGGAGTTCGCGCAGGGTGATGAGGTCCATCCCCAGCCGGAGCTCAGCCCTGTACACCTCTGCGAATGCCCGCTGCTCAGGGGTGTACCTGGCCGTTGCTTCAGCGTAGAAGTCATCCCATGTTCGAGTGCGCGCCATGACAACCATTATGCAGTAAACCTCATATTCCGTCGATGCCATTCAGCCAGCCGATCCCGGCAAGCTTGGATTGCAGCGGTCTGGCGTTTCGCGTGGCGTCCCTTGTCCAGTCCACCGAGCACGAGCAACCTCCGCTCGGCAATAGGCGCGAAGAAGACGCGCAGCAGAACACCACGCTGCCGCATCCGCAGCTCGTAGAGCCCACCGCCAAGCGCACGGCCCCAGTCATCACTGCACACACCGGTGCCACGTCGCACGAGCTGCGCCTGCATGGACTCTTTGATGACGACCTGCTTGCCCGCCGGCAGCTTGCGATGCCACGCCTCGAACGGGCAAGCACCGTCCACCGTCGCATAGAGCTCGATCTCCCACAGCTCGCCCATGCCCACGACCGTAGGCACGCCCGACGCTCACGCGAGCGAC
Organism: uncultured Actinomycetes bacterium; assembly: GCA_903960645.1. Taxonomy (GTDB): domain Bacteria; phylum Actinomycetota; class Thermoleophilia; order Gaiellales; family F1-60-MAGs149; genus F1-60-MAGs149. Next base: position 2,628 of record CAJCBN010000288.1, read on the forward strand.
GCTTTCACGCCGCCCTGCATCACACAGGCTCCGGCGGGCGGCGCCCTGCGGCGTCACTCCTGCCGAAACGAGGTCGGGACGAGAGGATTTGAACCTCCGACCACTCGGCCCCCAGCCGAGTGCGCTACCAGACTGCGCCACGTCCCGATACGCGGGCAGTCTAGCCGACTACGGACAACGGCCCCGTCATGCCTCGCTTACCCTGCGTGCATGGACGACGCCGATTTCGACCAGGTCGTGGAGGACGCGCTCGACGAGCTGCCCGACTGGGCCGCCGACGCGCTCGACAATGTCGTGGTGATCGTTGAGGATCACGACGCGGACGATCCCGATCTGCTCGGGCTGTACGTCGGTGTGCCGCTGACGGAGCGCGGCCACGAGCCGCCGCTCGGCCCGAGCCGGATCCTCATCTTCCGCCGCCCGCTGACCGAGATGTGCGACTCCATTGATGAGCTGCGCGAGGAGATCCGCATCACGGTGCTGCACGAGATCGGCCACCACTTCGGCATGGACGAGGATCGCCTCGACGAGCTCGGGTACGCCTAGGCGAGACCCACGCGGGAGAGCACCCGGCTGATGCCTCGCTGGACCGGGCGGTCCAGCTCCAACCCGAGGCGATCGACGATCCGCTCGTCAACGCGACGCATCGTCTCGCTGGTGACGCGCCCAGCCACCCACGGCTCGATCGCCGTGCCGTGCACGCGGGCGAGGCCCGCCACCATCGCGACGCGTTCGTGCCCGTCGGTCACTCCGTCCAGCAGGACGAGTCCGTTTGCGGCGCCGGACCGCACGGCGGCCTGCGATGCCGGGCTCAGCACGGAGAGGCGCCGAGTGCGCAGCACCACGTACGAGCCGTGCGTCGCCGACTCCCACCCGTGCACGAGCAGCACGGGGCGCAGCACCGTCCGCAGCTTGAGATCGACCGCGCTCCTCGGACCGCCGTCGCGAATCTGGCGGACGACATCGGCGAAGGTGGTCGCGTCCGGCTCACCGACGACCGCGTAGGGCGCTTGGGCGACGTACGGAACGAGCGCCCAGCGAATCTCTCCCCGCAGGGGCGGCTCGGCGCTCACCGGCCGTCCAGCATCCGCTCGAACTCCTCGTCCGTGGGGAACTCGTCGTCGTCGTCGGTCTCCCACGCCTCGATCTCGGCGGCAGAGGGCTGGTAGCGCGGTGGCCGCGACACCGCCGCGATCGCCGCCTTGAGGCTCTCGAGCAGCCGGAAGTCCTCGATCGCGATGATCGCGGCGACCTCCTTGCCGTGCCGCGTGACGATCACCGCTTCGCCCTCCCCGACACGGGGGATGCGCACCTGGTCGGCCGTGCAGTGCGTGGTATCCATGCGCAGACGATACCGCGTTCCGAACGGTTTTGATGATTTCCGGACGCTTCGCTCATGCCGCCAGCATGCCACCTGCGCCCGCACCAGCGCGTGCCGCACTGCCACCGCTTCGTGCTGCACGCCGTCCACCGACTCACGCATCCGCACGCAAAACGCACGCCTTGTACCACCCGTCGCAGGCATCGCGCCGGACCGCGCCCGCGTCTACCCCTTGACGACGCGTGTCACGTTCGCGGCGGTGAGCACGGCCCGCGTCTGCGGCCGCACATGCGTGGCCACGATCCGTAGCGTCCCAAGTCGCGTGTTCGGCCCGATCGTCAGCTTGACCTTGCGCCAGCCCTTCACGACGGGTCGCCCCTTGCCCACAGCGACGAGGCCGCCGCGCTCGCCGTAGGTGCGCAGCGTGAGCCGCCCGCGGTACGGCACCTTCACCCGCACGATCACCGTGGTGCCCTGCCGCACCCGCTTCGGCGGCTGGATGATCAGCGCCGGCCCCGCCACCGCCGCCGCGCTGCCCGCAGCATCACCGCCGGGCGCAGCGGCACTGCCGGCGACGGGTGCGCCGGGCGCCGCCGGCAGCCCGATGCCATCCACATCGACCTGCGGCACGCCGCCGAGCACGCGCCCGGGCACCCACACCGGTCCGGGCACGGGCGGCACGACGATCGCGAGCGACGACGCCGGCTGCTCGATCGCACCCGCGTCGAACAGCTCCACGCCACCGAGGATAAACGGCTGCGGCCGCTCGACGCCGTTGAAAGCGAGCCGCGGCAGCATCTCCTGCACGACGTCGAAGGGATAGTCCGCGGGAATCGCATTGAGGATCGGGGAGCTCTCCCCGGGCGTGCCGAAGAACAGCCCGAGTTGCGTGGAGAAGCGGTTGCTGGGCCCCGCCACGGCGCCGCCACCGAGCCGTGCGACGCCGCTGGCGAACGTGTAGTCGAGCTCGAACGCACCGACCGCCCGGTTGCCGCCGCCGGTCGCGTCGACGGCTG
>CAJCBN010000289.1 GCA_903960645.1 uncultured Actinomycetes bacterium
CCGAGCGAGTAGCCCGCCGCGATCACGGGGCCGGCCGGCGGCGCGTCGGCGAGCCCGGCGCGGATCGACTCCTCAGTGCCCTGCAGCATCTGGGCGGGGGTGGAGAGCAGGCCGCGTTGGTAGTTGGGGTAGAGCACCGTCACACCCTGCTCGTTGAGGTGCTCGATCCACGGCTCGTACCCGGCCGGCTTCACGTCGTTCCAGCCGTGCAGGAGCACGACGGTCGCGCGCTCTGCACCACGGGCCGGATAGACCTCCGCGCTGGCGCCGGCTGCGGCGGCGGTGGTCGCCGGCGCCTCGATGGTGGTGACAGGGGCCGGGTCGCTGCCGCCGCAGCCGGCCAGCACGAGCAGGAGGAGTAGGGGGAGCAGGCGCCTCATAGGAGCGGGAAGAGATTGCCCTGCGCCGGGCCGGGCGCAGGCGCAACGGGGACGTGGTGGTCGTGGAGCAGCTGGCGCAGGCGGTCCGCGTTGTCGGGACCCTGCGTATCGGCGTTGGTGTTGAACATGGCGTAGGCGCGGCTCGTCGCCCCCGCCAGCTGGCGCAGGGGCTCCACCCACTCTGCCAGTTCAGCGTCGGCGTAGAGGTGGTCGAAGCGCGCGCTCGCGCCGGCGCCGCGGCTGTTCCACGTCGCGGTGTTGCGGCCGTGGAAGCGCACGTAGGCGGTGTTCGACGTGGTGGCGATGACGGTCGGGGCGACGTTCGCCGTCGTCACGTGCGGCGCGTCGACGACGACGTAGGTGAGGTTCCGCTCGCGCAAGGACGAGAACGTCTCGTCCTGCAGGTCGGGGGCGAGCCAGTCGCGCTGCCGAAATTCGATCAGCAGCTCGTCGTCGGGCAGTGCGGCCCGGGCGTGGTCGATCACCTCCCACGCGTGGCGGCCGGGGATCGCCGACGGCGGCAACTGGAAGAGCACGCCGCCGAGCTTGCCCTCGGCGCGCAGCGGGTCGAGGGCGCGGCGGAAGCGCGCGAAGACGCGGTCGCGCAGCGCGTCGCTCGGCACCACGTAGCCCTGCGGCGTCACCTCATCGACGAGTGCGCGCAGATCGGCGGGAAGTTGCTCGGGGCGCACGCGGTGCCCGGTCATCAGCCCAAACGCCTTGATGTGGAAGACGAAGCCGGGCGGCGTGCGCTGACCCCAGTTGTAGACCGTGCGCTCGGACGGGATGGCGTAGTACGACGAATCGACCTCGACCGTGTCGTAGTGCTCCGCGTAGAAGCGCAGGCGCGCCTCGGCCGTCGTCGCCGTGTTGGGGTACCAGTCGGCGATCAGGCCCTTCTCGACCCACGCGCACGTGCCGACGCGGATCGTGGCGCTCACGCGGGTGGGTGCTCGGCGATCCAGTGGCGGGCGATGTCGACGCGGCGGGTCACCCAGGCGTCCTCGTGCTGGGCGATATGCGCGAGCGCGCGGCGCAGCCCGTCGATGCGACCGGGGCGGCCGATCAGGCGGCAGTGCAGACCGATGTTGAGGATGCGCGGCGTGGTGGCGCCTTCGCGGTGGAGCGCGTCGAAGGCGTCGATGACGTACGTGGCGAAGTCCTCGGCGGTGCGGAATCCACTCGGCGTCGCGAAGCGCGCGTCGTTGCAGTCGAGGGTGTACGGGACCACGAGGTGGTCGCGGTCGGCGGTGCGGGTCCAGAACGGCAACTCGTCGGAGTAGTCGTCGGAGTCGTAGAGGAAGCCACCCTCCTCCGCCACGAGCCGGCGCGTGTTCGGCGAGAAGCGGCCGGTGTACCAGCCGTACGGTCGCTCGCCGGCGGCCGTCTCGATCGCGGCGATCGTGCGGCGGATGTGGTCGCGCTCGACGTCCTCGGGGACGTCGGCGTAGTCGAACCAGCGGTAGCCGTGGCTGCAGATCTCGTGCCCGGCCTGCGCCGCGGCGGTGACGGGCGCGGGGTTGAGCTCGACGGCCTGGCCGCAGGCGAACATGGTCAGCGGCAGCTGCACCTCGTCGAAGGCGTCGAGCACGCGCCAGACGCCGACCTTCGAGCCGAACTCGTAGATCGACTCGGTGCTGTAGTCCCGCGTGGTGCGGGCCTCGCCCATGATCTCGTGCAGGAAGGTCTCGCTGACGGGGTCGCCGTTGAGTGGCGTGCGCTCGGCGCCCTCCTCGTAGTTGAGGACGAAGCTGACGGCCACGCGCGCACCGCCCGGCCAGTTGGCGTGGGGCGGGGTGCGGCCGTAGCCGGCGAGGTTGCGGGGGCGGTCGGGCATGCGCACACGGTAGGGGCAGGGGCGTGCGCGTGCCAAACGGATCCGCCACGGGACGGTGCGGTTTCGTCGCCTTCAGCGTAGTCGCCTGTTCAGGGAACCCGCGTTCTGCGTACACTGGAGCGATGATCTGTCGCCCGCACCTGCTCCTCTCCATACTCGTGGCCCTCGGCGTGGTCGCCGGGCTGGCCGTGCGCGCCGACGTCGCCGCGGCCAACGGCTGTCCGCTGCGTCTCGCGCAGGGCACCGAGGGGACGGAGGCAAGCCCCATCCTGGTGCCCGATCGCGCGGCGCTCGCGGTGCTCGCGACCGATTCCCTC
>CAJCBN010000290.1 GCA_903960645.1 uncultured Actinomycetes bacterium
CCCGGGGTCTCGGGGTGCGCGACCGGCTGCCGCACTGATCGTCTTTGCACTCGCGGGCGTCGTCCAGGCGACCGTGATCCTCCTCCTGCGACCGCAGTTGGGACTCCCCGAGATCGAGCCGATCCTGCTGATCGTCACCCGAGCCATCGCTGGCGTGCTCTGGCTCTCGATCGTCGCGATCATCGTCGATGACATCCGTTCCCACGCCGCGCGTGTCGATGAGTTGACGCATCGCATTGACGCCCTGGGCCGCGTGCTTCGTGCCGAGCGCGACGACGCCGAGCGTCTCAGCGGCGAGCTCCAGGACCAGACGTTGGGCGCGCTCCGCCGGACGATCGACGAGATTGCGCGGCGGCTAGCGGGTGTCGCCGACGGCTTCTCGGTCAGCACCGAGGCCGAGGCATTGCGCCGCCTGATCGATGACGAGGTGCGCCCCCTTAGTCACGAGCTCCTGCAGCGCGAGGTGTTCGCCGAAGAGCCGCCCGAGCTCGGGCCGCGGGTGCGCGGTCGTGCGCGCCTCGGGTTCATCGTGCGGCTCGCCGTCTCGACGATCGCCGCGCCCGCATGGCTCGCGGTGTTGCTGCCGATGGCGCTGTTGCTGCTCTTTGCGGTCCAGCGGATCGGGGTGACGTTCACCATCCTCGTGTCGCTGTCGTACATCGTGCTGGTCGGTGCGAGCATGCTGTTGGCCCGGCGACTACTGGATCCGGTGCTACCGCGCCTGCCGGTTTGGGCTGCAGCGCTGCTCGTCCTGACGACCTACGAAGTGCTGGCGGCAATCACCGTCATTAACAACTGGGTCTGGGGCGATCTCTCGCTGATCGGCCGCTGGGTCGAGTGGCCGACCCTCTTTACCCTTCCGGCGATCTGGCTCGGCATCGCCGCCCGCAACGCGGCGCAGTCGCAGCGTCGCGACGTGGAGGCGCACCTCGAAGCGGTCGTGGCCGAGTACAGCCTCATCACTGCTCGCCGCCGCCAGCGCCTGCGCCACGAGTACCAACTCGTCGGTCGCCTCCTGCATGGCAACGTGCAGTCGACCCTCCTGGCGGTGTCGGCGCGCATCGATCGCGCGGCACAGGCGACGGGGGCGGAGCACGCGGCAATGCTCGATGCGGCGGCGCGCGACCTGCACGAGCTGCGCGACCGCATCGCCTCGCCCGAGCTCGAGCAGTGGACGGCCAGGGAGGCGCTTGACGATGTGTTTGCCCTTTGGGACCAACTGCTCGTGGTCCAGCTTCACTGCGACACGGCCATGCTGGCACGGCTCGACGCAGCGCCCGCCACGCGGTCGGCCGTCATCGACGTCGTTGCCGAAGCCCTCACGAACGCTGTCCGTCACGGCGCCGCGCGGGCGGTCGACGTGCGGCTCGACTCTCGTCCCGACGGACGCCTGTCGGTAATCGTGCGCGACGACGGGCGCGCGAGTTCGGCTGGCGCGCCGGGCATGGGCAGCCGCCTGCTCGACGCCGTCGCGATCTCCTGGACGCTTGTCGGCGTCGAGCACGGGACGGAATTGCGGGTCGAGCTGTCGCTCGATCCGCACAGGGGGGCGCTGCCAACGAGGGTGTGAGTTACCCGAATGCTGACCCTAGGGCGACGGCGCCTCGCTGGTAGGTTCGCGCGCATGCCATCCCGCCA
>CAJCBN010000291.1 GCA_903960645.1 uncultured Actinomycetes bacterium
AAGCAGCTGACGGTGACGGCCACGAGCCACACCGTCACCTACGGCGACCCCAAGCCAGCCGTCACGCCGTACTCGTACACGGGCTGGGTCAACAGCCAGGACGAGACCACGGTGACGATCACCGGGCTCGCCTGCAATTCGGCCACGTACTCCATCTCGACCTCGGCGGCCCTGACGCCGTCGACCGACTGCACGGGCGCCGTCGCCACCAACTACTCGTTTGCCTACGTCGCGGGCTCGATCACGATCCTGCAGCAGCCGCTCATGATCACGGCGTCCAGCCCGACGGTCGCCTACGGCGATCCGGTCCCGGCGATCACGCCGGGCTACGTCGGTCTCGTCAATGCCGAGACCGCGGCGGCGAACCTGACGACCGCCGCCCGCTGCGTGACCGCCTACACCGTCAGCTCCGGCGCCGGCAGCGCGCCGACGACCAGCTGCTGGGGCGCGACGTCGCCGAACTACGCCATCTCGTACACCCCGGGCACGGTCACGGTCGAGCGCAAGCCGGTGACGATCACGGCCACGAGCCAGACCGTCACCTACGGCGACACCACCACGACGCTGCAGGTGCTGCCGACCGTCGACGCGGTCATCTCGCCCACGGCGGGCACGCCGCTGGCGCTGCAGGCGTCTGACGGCATCTGGACCGGAGCCGCGGGCGAGGGCACCACGCGCACGTGGCAGTACTCGACGGATGCGGGAGCGACCTGGAACAACTTCGTGCCGTCGCAGACGGGTGCCACCTACACGCCGCCGACGGCCGACCTGACCTCCCGTGCGTACCGCGCGGTCGTGACCTACACGCAGACGGACGCCACGACGATTAGCGTCGCGACGACCGGCCGTCGCTACGCGGGCTACGCCTACACGGGTGCCGCTCAGAGCTTCGCCGTGCCCGCCGGCGTCTCGGCCCTGACGGTGGACCTCCTCGGTGCGCGCGGCGGCCAGCTCGCCTCGCCGACCTCGACGGCCGGTCTCGGCGGCCGCGTGCAGGGCCGGTTGACGGTGACACCGTCCACGACGCTCCACGTCTACGTCGGCCAGGCGCCGTCGTCGACGACGGCGGGCTACAACGGCGGCGGCACCGGAGCCGGCACGGGTGCCGGCGGCGGCGGCGCGACCGACGTGCGCACGACGGGCGGTGTCTGGAACCTCGCCGGCAGCCTCGCCACCCGCCAGCTCGTGGCCGGCGGCGGCGGTGGCGCAGGCGGAGCCGACGGCGGCACCCCCTACGGCAACCACGGCGGTCCGGGCGGCGGCCTCGTCGCGGCGAGCGGCGCGGCCAAGACGCAGACGAACTCGAAGTACTACGGCGGCGGTGGCGGCACGCAGGCCGCGGGTGGCGAGGCTGGCCTGGCCGGTGGCTCGGCCTGCGCCACCGCCGGCTCGGTGACTACCGGTGTCGGCGGCACCGGCTGCTCCGGCACCAACGCCGGCGGTGGCGGCGGTGGCTGGTTCGGCGGCGGCGGCGGCCACGTCAGCGGCGGTGGTGGCGGCTCGTCCTACGCGTCTGGCTCCGTGGCAAGCGCGCGGCACCAGGCTGGCTATGCGAACGCGAGCGGCAACGGCTACGCCGTGATCGCCTACGACGTCTCCGTCGCGCGCGGTGTCGCGGGCACCACCGGCGTCGTCTCGCCGAGCTTCTCGCTGCCGAACTTCGAGGACGCCTCGGTGCTGACGACGAAGGCGACCTGCACCACGCCGTACACGGATCGCACCGATGTCGCCGCCAACGGCACCGCCCGGGCGACGTCGTGCACCAGCGCCGAGGCTGCGAACTACGACTTCGCCTTCACCGCCGGCTCGATCACGGTGCAGCAGAAGGCCGTCACGGTGACGGCGTCGAGCCACGCGCCGACGTACGGCGATCCGGTGCCGACGATCACGCCGCTCTACGCGGGTTGGGTCTCCGACCAGAGCGAGGCGGTGCTGACGACCGTGCCGACCTGCTCGACCACCTACACGACGTCGACGTCGGTCGCTGCGACGCTCGCCAATCGCACCACGTCGTGCACGGGTGCCGTGGCGGCGAACTATTCCTTCAGCTACCCGACCGGCGTGGTGACGGTCGGCAAGAAGAACGTCGACGTGACCGCACGGAGTTACACCGTCAACTACGCCGACGCGGTCCCGCTCGTGGGCGCCGACTACGTCGGCTTCATCAACAGCGCCACCTCCAGCGTGATCTCCGGCCAGTCCTGCTCGACGACCTACACGACGACCACGCGCGTCGGCACCACGCCGACGACCGCGTGCGCGGGCGGCACGGCCACCGACTACTCCTTCACGTACTTCGGCGGGACCGTGACGATCAACCAGAGGCCGGTGACGATCACGGCGTCGAGTCACTCGCCGACCTATGGCGATGCGGTGCC
>CAJCBN010000292.1 GCA_903960645.1 uncultured Actinomycetes bacterium
GAGCTTCAGCTCATCGACGCCGAACGGGTGCTCGCCGGCAGTGACATTCATCGCCTCGGCCAGCTCGTCGGTGACAACGTTGATCACGCACTCGCCCGTAGCGCGCAGGTTGACGCCCGTGTCCTTGTACTCGCCATCGCGGTGCCGCCCGATCGCGAGCATCACGCTCGGCGGCTCGGCGCCGACGGCCTGGAAGAACGAGAACGGCGCAAGATTGACGCGCCCCTCCCCGTCCATCGTCGAGACCCAGGCGATTGGGCGCGGCACGACGCAGTCGACCAGCAGGCGGTAGGCCTTGCGGCCGGGCAGCTCGGTGGCATCGATGATCGTCAACGGAACACCCCAATCAGGATGCCACCCGCGACCACGAGCAGCATCGCCGCGACGACGCGGGTGCCGATGCCGTCGGAGCGGCCGAGGATCACCCAGGCCAGCAGCACGGTCCACATCGACTGCATCGCGTTGAGCGGCGCAAACACCGTCACCTTGCCGGCACCGAGCGCGATCGTCAGCGTGGTGTAGGCCACGCCGAAGACGATACCGGCCGGCAGAAACGGGATGAACACGTCGCGCAGCTGGCCCGGCAGCGCCCCGCGCCGCGTGATGGCCGCGAAGCCGGCGACGGCGACGAACGCGCCGATCAGCGCCCACGAGGTCGCGGCGCGCGGATCCATGTCCGTCTCGAGGCCCGCCATGCGCATCGCGTTGTCGCGGCACGCGAACGTCAGCGCACACAGGAACGCGAGCACCATGCCGCGGGTACGGAACCCGGCGGGCAGGTTGCGCTCGTAGGCGAGCGAGGCGCCGCCGATCACGATCAGCACGGTGCCGGCCAGCAGCCCGGCCTTGAGCGGCTCGTCGCGGAAGACCACCGCGATGATCGTGGCGAGCAGCGGCGCCGTGCCGATCATGATCGCCGCGCGACTCGCCCCGACGTCGCGCACGGCGTACATGAAGATGATCTGGGAGGCGCCCGGCGCGACCAGGCCGATGGCGAAGTAGACGGCGGCGATGCCCGGGTCGAACAGTTCGCCGCCCTGGCCGGTGATCAGCGTGACCGCCAGCACGATCACCATCGCGACGCCGATCACCACGACGGAGCCTGCGATCGGGTCGGACCGGCGGATGAGACCGCGCCGCACCATCACGGTCAGGAGCCCGAACAGGATTCCCGCGAGCACACCCAGTCCGATTGCCAGCATCTGGCCACGATACCGCTCTCGACGCGAATCCCATGACGGCCGATGCATTTCGCCCGAGCGCGGCTATGATCGCGGCCAGAGCGAGAGCCCGTGCGGGCGAGGAGAAACGATGAAGAAGATCATCCGCGGCGGCACCGTCGTCAATGCGCGAGAGACCACCAAGGGCGACGTCCTGATCGACGGGGACACCGTCATCGCCGTCGGCCAGATCGGCGACGTCGAGGGTGCCGAGGTGATCGATGCGACGGGGTGCTACCTGCTCCCCGGCCTGATCGACAACCACACCCACATGTCGATGCCGTTCGGCGGCACGACCACCGCCGACGACTACAACACCGGCACCCAGGCAGCGGCCGCCGGCGGCGTGACCGCCATTGTCGACTTCGCGCTGCAGATGGAGGACAACGGCCTCCAGTCATCGCTCGATCAGTGGATGGGTCGCGCCGAGGGCGCAGCCCACGTGGACTACAGCTTCCACATGGCGATCACGCGCTCCGACGAGGGCACGTTCAAGGACATGCCGAAGATGGTCGACCAGGGCATCTCGTCGTTCAAGGTCTTCCTGGCCTACAAGGACGTCCTGATGATCACGGACGACCTCTTCATGCGCGTGCTCGAGGAGTCGAAGGAGCATGGCGGTCTCGTGCAGGTCCACGCCGAGAACGGCTGGATCATCGACCGCCTCATCAGCGAGGCCCTCGGCCGCGGCGACACGGCGCCGATCTGGCACGCCCGTACCCGCCCGGAGTGGGTCGAGGCCGAGGCCACGGGTCGCGCGGTGCGCTTCGCCGAGCAGGCCGACGCGCCGGTGTTCATCGTGCACGTCTCGTGCCAGCCGGCCGCCGAGGAGATCATCGCCGGCCGCGCCCGCGGCGTGGCCGCCTACGGCGAGACCTGCATCCAGTACCTGTTCGCCGACATCACAGACCTCGAGCGTCCCGCCCCCGAGGGCGCGCGCTTCGTCTGCTCGCCGCCGCTGCGCGACGCGTCGAATCAGGACTTCATGTGGGACTGCCTCAAGTACGGCCACCTGCAGTCGATCTCGACCGATCACTGCCCGTTCGACGATCCGCAGAAGGCGCTCGGTGCGGACGACTTCTCGAAGATCCCGAACGGCCTCGCCGCGATCCAGCACCGCCTGCCCCTGATGTGGGAGCACGGCGTCAAGGAGGGTCGCATCTCGATGAACCGCCTCGTCGACGTCTGCTCGACGGCGATCGCGAAGCAGTTCGGCATGCCGACGAAGGGCGCGATCTCGGCCGGCATGGACGCCGACATCGTGATCTTCGATCCGAACAAGCCGTTCACGTTCTCGACCGAGACGTCCTTCATGAACGTCAGCTACGACCTCTGGGACGGCAAGACCGTCACCGGCTCCGTCCGCTCGACGCTCTGCCGCGGCACCGTCGTGTTCGACCAGGGCGAGATCAAGACGCAGCCCGGCCACGGCAAGTTCCTCAAGCGCATCCCGTTCGACACCGCCCGTCAGGGCGATCTGGCCTAGCGCCGGCTGCAGCGGTGTGCAGTTCTGGATCCGGATC
>CAJCBN010000293.1 GCA_903960645.1 uncultured Actinomycetes bacterium
CATTGCTGACCGCACCGTCAAGGCCACCCCCGCGCAGTTCAACCAGTGCCTGCAGGACGACAGCGAGAACCAGATCGACATCGTGCTGAAGGGCAGCGAGGCGGCCATGCGCAAGCTGATCGCCGTGCGTCTTCCCGCCCAGGGCAATGGCTACCGCCCGCTCTACAACGACGGCGGCCCCGGCTCCACGCCGCAGGCCGGGGTGCGCTACACCGCGCCGAGCCCACGTCAGACGATGCGTCTGATCAACGGGCTCGACAACCCGCTGCAGACGACCTTCATCCGGCCCGCAGCGAGCGACTCCTGACGCCGCACGACGGCGACGCACCATGACTGCCGATCCGCGCACCGACATCGTCTCCAGCCAGTACGAGCGCTGGGTCTATCCCGAGCCGATTATCGATCTGCCGGCGTGGCTCGAGGAGAGCTGGCAGTGGCCCGACCCGAGCCACTCGCACCGCCTGTTCTGGCCCGATCGCCCGGTCGTGCAGGACCTCGACATTCTCGTGGCGGGCTGCGGCACGAACCAAGCGGCGATGCTCGCGTACACGAACCCGCGCTCGCGAATCGTCGCGATTGACGTCAGCCAGCCATCGCTCGACCACCACCGCTTCCTCAAGGACCGATACGCGCTCGACAACCTCGAGCTGCGGCTTCTGCCGATCGAGGAGGCCGCGGCGCTCAACCGCGACTTCGACCTGATCGTCTCGACGGGCGTCCTGCATCACCTGCAGGATCCCGTCGTCGGCCTGACAGCGCTCGGCGAGCGGCTGCGGCCGGACGGCGTGGTGAGCATCATGCTCTACGCGACGTACGGCCGCATCGGCGTGGAGATGCTGCAGGGCGTCTTCCGCGAGCTCGGCCTCGGGCAGGACGAGTGGTCCGTGGACATGGTCCGACACGCCGTGGCCACGCTGCCCGCCGACCACCCGCTGCAGTCGTACCTGAGCATCGCGCCTGACCTGCAGTTCGACGCGGGGCTGGTCGACACGTTCCTGCACGGACGCGACCGCAGCTACACGACGGGCGAGTGCATTGAACTGGCGACCGCCGCGGGCCTCGTCTTCGACGACTGGCTGCTGAAGGCCCCCTACGCCGTGCCGGAGGATCCCGACAACGCGTTCCTCACCGCGGTCGCGCAGCTACCGCGCGAGCAGCAGTGGTCGATCATGGAGCGCATCCATTTCCGCAACGGCTGCCACTTCTTCAACGTCTGCCGTCCGGAGCGCCCCACGGCGACGTACCGGATCGATTTCTCGACCGATGCCTTCCTCGACTATGTGCCGTTGCTGCGGTACCGCTGTTCATTCGACGGGACGACGATCGGCCGCGCCGACTGGACCACGCCGCTCGTGCCGGCCCAGCAGGCGCTGTTACGCGGGCTGGACGGCCGCCGCACAATCGGCGAGTTGCTTACCGCCGCGACGACCGACCCCGCCTTCACAGAGATCGCCGCGACGAGGGGGCAGCAGTACGCACGTGAGCTGTTCGAATCGCTCTGGGAACGCGACGTCCTGGCGATGGGGCTTAGCGAACGCTGAGGCGCCCTACGGCCGTCGAGGCTGCAAGCCCTTGGTGC
>CAJCBN010000294.1 GCA_903960645.1 uncultured Actinomycetes bacterium
GGCGGTCCGCCCGTTGGCCGTCACGCTGACGACGATCGTGTAGCTCGTGCCGTTGGTCAGCCCGGCAATCACGCACTGAGTCGCCGAGGCTGGCGCCGTGCACGCGGCGCCACCGGGGCTCGCAACGGCTCGGAACGCGCCGGCACTGACGGGTGCCCACTGCGCGGTGATCGAGGCATTGCCGTAGATGCCCCAGACGTCCGTTGGTGCCGTGGGCGTCCCCGTGGGCGTCGTGGGCGTAACCGGGGCGGTGGGACGCATCGGCACGCGCGGCCCTGGCGTGGCACCCGGGGTGACGGGAGCCGTGGCCGCCTTGCGTGGCGGCACGATCGCGTGGTCCAGCCCGAAGACGTGGTCGACGTACGGGCGCAGGGCCTTTGGCACCCGCGGTGCCTGCGAGGAGCCGCGATAGTGATAGCCGTATGTGGTGCGGTAGCGACCGATCTGCCCGAGTCGGAACTGCTGCTCCGCCGTATCGGCGCGACCGCGCAGACGCAGGTGGGTCCGCGCTCGGCCGAGGTGCGTGGTGAAGCCGTGGGCCTTGGCCCACTGCCGAACGCTGCGCACATGGGCGGCGCTCGCCCCGAAGCGCTGCGACACCTCGGCCGGCGTCAGGCGAACACCGTCATAGCCCGGCGTGTGCAGGCGCTCGAGATAGCGCATGAGCGCGACGTGCCGCGTGCGGAGGTCGAGGTAGAGGGTCGTGCGGGCGCCGTCGGCGACCGGGCTGACGAGCACTGAGCCGTACGTCGTGTGGTCGCGCCAAGTGCTCGTGCCTCCACCCGTGGACTGTGCGCCGGCCAGCGGTGCCAGCAGACCGAGCAGCGTGAAACCGAGGCAGAGGCCGATCAGGGCGCGGCGCATGCAGCGAGTCTAGAGCACGACGCTGACCGCGGAGAGGAGCCGGGAACACCAATGGGCTTCCCCGAGTGGATCGTGCGGTGCGAGGGCCCGCAGCCGCCGGGTGGGCGTCGAGGCCGGGTGGACCCGCGCCTCAGAGGATCGTGAGCTCGACGGGCGGGCCGGCGTCGGGCCAGAGTGGCGTGTTGTACGCCAGCAGTCGCCAGACCGGGCCGGCGTCGGTGTCGCTGCGCTTGAGATACGTGGCATGGCCGTGGCTGGGGCGACCGAGCCGCTGTCGCTGCTGGTCCGGCGTGAGTCCGATCACGCGGCCGACGGTGGCGCCGATCAGGCCGCCGTGGGCGCAGATCACCAGCAGGGCGGAGGTGGGGAGGTCGTCGGTGTGGCGCAGCAGGGCACGCTCGCCTCGGATCGCGATGTCGGCGTAGGTCTCGCCGTCCTCCCAGCCGGTGCCACCGGCGTCGTGGCGCGCAACGCCCTCCGGGTAGCGCTCCTCGGCCTCGGCGTGGGACAGTCCGGCCCAGCTGCCGACGTCAATCTCCTTGAACTCGGGCTCAATCAGCGGGACGAGCCCGACGGCATCGGCCAGGGGCTGAAGCGTTTCCTGGGTGCGAACGAGATCGGTCGCCACAAGGTGGGTGGGGTGCTGCCGGGCGAGCGGCTCGACGAGGTCGCGGGCCTGGCGGTGACCCTTGTCGTTGAGGGGCACGTCGCTCCAGCCCTGCCAGCGCCCATCACGGCTCCAATCCGTCTCGCCGTGACGGATGAGGATGACGCGGGCCATGCCCACAGGGTACGCGCGCGGGACCCGGCAGGCGGTACCCTGCCGTCATGGACCTTGGAATGCAGGGACGCGTCGTGCTGA
>CAJCBN010000295.1 GCA_903960645.1 uncultured Actinomycetes bacterium
CGCAGGGTGCGCCGGTACGACGTCTGCGGCGTGAAGGCGAGCGGATCGACCCACTCGACCTCGAAGGCGTCGAGCGCCTCCCCAATCGTCATCACGACAGCGTGCCGCGTTCGGCGTGGCGGGCGATGGCGCGCAGCAGGGACATGCGGACGAGGTTCGAGGCGGGCTTGACGAGGCGCCAGTAGGGGTTGAACGTGCGCTCGGCGAGCGGGCCGACGACGATCCGCGTCTCGGTCAGCAGGAGCGTGCCGTAGGAGGCCGGCGCGCAGCGGATGCTGACGGCGACCTTGACGGCGTCGAGCGCCTCGGCGGCGATGAAGCCCGCGGTGTCGCCGACGGCGCGCTCCGGG
Source organism: uncultured Actinomycetes bacterium (assembly GCA_903960645.1). Classification (GTDB taxonomy): domain Bacteria; phylum Actinomycetota; class Thermoleophilia; order Gaiellales; family F1-60-MAGs149; genus F1-60-MAGs149. Next base: position 351 of record CAJCBN010000295.1, read on the forward strand.
GATCCCCCGGGCCAGGGACGACCGATAAAGCCGATACAGACCTCGTCCGCGTCCTCCCCGAGCCGCACGAAACCGGGCTCGAAGTCGCCGGTCTGGACGAAGGGGCGCTGCTGGCCACGGCTCTCGCCCTTGGTGCGGACGGCGACGAGGAGCGAGGCCACACGAGCCTCGTCGAGCGACGTCTCGCGGATCGCCTGGGCGACGCGCTCCGGCGAGGCGTGGACGTCGCGGCCGTGCACGGTGCGGTACGCCCACGTGGGGACGATCGCGTCAAGCAACGTCGGCACGGCATGGTCGGAGGCCATCGGGAGCATGGTATGGGAGAATCAGGCGCATGGAGCCCACCGCCCGCGACGTGGACCGCCTGATCGGTCCTGCCACCCCGCACTTCGCGTACCAGATTCGCCAGCGCGTCGAGAATCTGATCGCCGACCTGCCCGCCGATCATGAGGTGCGCGCGTACGCCGCTGAGCGCCTCGCCCTGCTGGATGGCCTCGGCCACACCACCTCGAAGGGCGACTGGGGCGATCCCAGCATGCCGGCGTGAGCAAGGAACTCGACGGCCGCCTCGCCCTCGTGACGGGCGGGTCGCGCGGCATCGGCCGCGCCATCACGCTCGATCTCGTGCAGCGCGGCGCCGCGGTCGCCTTCTCCTACCTCCGCAACGGTGATGCCGCCGAGGAGACGCTCGCGCAGGTCAAGGCGCTGGGCGGCACGGCCTACGCGATCAAGGGCCGCATCGACGACACCGAGCGCTGCAACGCACTGGTCGACGAGGCGGAGGCACAGCTCGGCGGTCTCGACCTGCTGGTCTCGAACGCCGCCTCCGGCGTGATCCGCCCGCTGATGGAGCTGACGGAGAAGCACTGGGACTGGACGCTCGACACCAACGCGCGTGCGCTGATGCTGCTGTCCCAGCGCGCGGCGCCAATGATGGAGGCGCGCGGCGGTGGCGGCATCGTCGCGATCTCGTCGCTCGGCTCGTTCCGCGTCTTGGAGAACTACACCCTGGTCGGCGTCTCGAAGGCGGCCCTCGAGGCCTGCGTGCGTTACCTCGCCGTCGAGCTGGCGCCCATGGGCATCCGCGTCAACGCGGCCTCCGGCGGCGTCGTTCACACCGACGCACTCGACCATTTCGACAACAAGGACGAGATGCTGGCGATGGGTGATCGCACGCCCGCCGGCCGCATCGTTGAGCCGCAGGACATCGCCAACGCGGTGGCGTGGTTGGCCAGCTCCGAGTCCACGATGATCGTCGGTCAGACGCTGATCATCGACGGCGGCTACTCACTGCCAGC
>CAJCBN010000296.1 GCA_903960645.1 uncultured Actinomycetes bacterium
GAGATCAGCGTCCAGCGGCCCTTGTCGTAGCGGAACGTCGCGATGCGCGGCGCCGGCGTCTTCTTGTAGACGACGCCGCCGATCGTCTCCTTGGCGGTGACGCTGAAGGAGGCCACGATGATGGTGCCACCGCGCGTGACGCGATAGCCCGCGACCTCGAAGTCCCCGAACTTCGCGGGATCGGCCAGGTACGACGCCTTGTCCTCGCGTGAGCCGTTGGCCCGCTGGATCTGGAAGGCCGGATCAAGGAATGTCGTCAGGGCCGGCACCGGGTCGTCCCGCTGCAGGATCGTCAGGAACTCGACAACGAGATGGCGACCCCAAGCCGCGGCGGAGACCTGCTTGCCCGCGATCTTCATCGAGGCCGTGGCCTGCTTGGCGGTGTCGGCGGCGGCGATGGTCGGCACAGCACATGCGACGGCCAGCGCTCCGAGGAGGATGAGGCTGCGCAGGAGGCTGGGAAGGCTGATCGTCATTGCCGCAGATTACCGCCCACCGCTGACAAGGCGATCGGCGATCAGGGAGACCTGCTCGGCGGCGATGTGCCCGGCCACCATCGCGGTCTGCTGGTTCGGCAGATCCTTCGTCGGCATTAGGCAGACCACGTCGGCGCCGACGATGTCGAGACCGCGCAGCGCGCGCAGCATCAGGTTCGCCTCGTCGATCGTGAAGCCGCCCTCGCCGATCTCGATATTGGAGACCGCCGGCGCGATCGACGGGTCCAGGCTGTCGAGGTCGAAGGTGATGTACACGGGCCCGTCGCCGGCACGGGCGACTGCGGCCTCGATCATCGTCTGGAGGCCGATGGCACGGCACTCCTCCATCGTCTTGACGTCGTAGCCGAGCGTTCGGCTCGTATCGAGCCATGTGTCCGTCCGCGGCGCGCCACGCATGCCGATCTGCGTGCTGCGCGTCGGGTCGATGCAGCCGCTGTCGACGAGGTACGCGGCCCAGTGTGCGGCGGAGCGCTTGGCGCCGAGCCAGTGCGGCAGCTGCGCGTACGAGTCCACATGCGCGTCGAAGTGGATCAGCGCGACGGGCTCACCGCCCGTGACCTGGGAGCCAGGTCCGGCCAGGCCGAGCAGCACGCCACCCGTGATCGCATGGTCACCACCGATCGAGACCAGGCGCGTACCGGCATCCGCCGCGGCGCGGGCACACGCGGCGATGCGGTCGATGCAGGCCTCGTTATCCATTGCCTCGGGCAGCGGCACGTCGCCGAGATCGCTGACGCGCACCGCCTCGAAGGCGTTGATGCCGTAGGTACGGTGCGGCCGGCGGTTATGCGAGCTGACCCCGCGGACGGCACGCGGTCCCAGGTGCTGGTCGCGCTCCGTCGAGCCGTTGCCGGACGAGTGCGGGATGCCGAGCACGCCGATGTCGCAGTTGGCGGGATCCTCGTCGTGTGGGGCGCGGAAGAACGTCGGGACGCCCCACCAGTAGAGGGTCTCGAGCTGTTCCCGGATCTCAGGGTCCGCCATGGTCGTCTCCTCGCGTCGTGGACATCGTACCGACGGATCTGTGGCGTCAGTGGCGGGGGGATTCCGTTAGGCTAGTGACGTAAGCACTATGACGTACCCGGCGACTCGGTTTCGACCATCGCGCCACCGAGGAGCTTCCACTGATCACCCCATTCGAATTCGCCGCGGATCCGGAACTGATCGCCCACGCGGACGGCGGTGACGGCGATGCCGCCGCCCTGCTCGGACTGGCCGTGCTGCGCACCGGCGATCGCGCAAGGGCCAAGACCCGTTTTCTCGCCTGCAGCGAACTTCCCCACCCGACCGGCCTGCACGGGCTCGCCGCCCTGCTCGAGGAGCACGACCCGGACGCCAGCTGGGCGCTGATGGAGCAGGCGGTCGCGCAGGGCGCGATACCCGCGCTGACGCGCGTCGCCCGCATCGCCCGGCTACGCGGCGGCGTCAAATTCTCCGCCGACCTCATGCTGCGCGCGGCCCAGCTGGGCGATGCGGACGCCATGTTCGACGTGGCGCACACGGCCACCGACGCCGGTGATGAGGAGACATCACGCCGCTGGTACGCCGCCGCCGTCGAGCGCGAGGCCGGGATGGCCTGGCCGATTCAGCGCGGCGTGGGCTTCTTCCTGCTCTAGGGTCCTACGGCTGCCACGACGGCTGGACCGTGAGGCTGTAGGCGCGCCGCAGGAACCCGCGGACCAGGCCGTTGCCGGCCGGCATCGTCGCGTAGGCCGGCGTGCCGCTGATCTGACCTGTCGCGAGCAGCAGCGTGCGACCGTCGGCCGAGACGGCGATCGGGGAGGCGTCGTCGAGCGCCTTGCCGTCCGCATCGCGAAGCCGCGTGTAGCGTCCCGTGGTCGCGTTGATGCGCCCCGGCAGCGAGACGTCCTCGCCACCGATGCCGCCGTACAGCGTCTTCCCGTCGGGCGACCACAGCGTGGCAAAGGGCCCGTAAATCATCCCCACACTCGGGTAACGCGTCAGCTGCCTCGGCGTGCCGGGTCCGTTCGGGTCGATCGTCCAGAGCTGCGCATGCTGCAGCCGCATGCCGCGCCATAGCACCGTGGTGTAGCGCTGGAACGCGATGCGTGTCGGGCCCCACAGCGGGTTTGAGCCCGTGCCGAGGACGGCGATCAACGCGCCATCGAGCCCGACGATCCGCATGCTGCACGCGCCGAACGTGGCCCCGTAGCGCTGCGTGCTGTACGCGAGCCGATCACCCGTCGGCCCCCAGGAGTAGCCGCAGCTGTCACGGCCCTTTGGTGCGGAGATAACGGTGACGGCGCCCGTGGCCGCATCGACGATGTCGAGGCCAGCACCCGTGATGTAGCCGTCAGCGGTCGCCGACTCGGTCGGCATCGCCAGGTGCGCCGAGTCGGGTGCCCACTCGCTGCTCTCGCCGATCGACGTACCCGGCGTGGCGGCGGCGACGACCTCCGCCCCCGTCGCGAGCGTACGGATGCGCAGCTGCGGCCGCGCCATCGTGCCGCCGAGGTAGGCGACTCGCGTGCCGTCCGGCGAGATCAGTGGGCTCGAGCCGGTCGCCCCGAGCGGCGTCGCGCCCGTCGCACGGTCGCTGGCGACCATCAGGCGCGAGCCGCCTGCAGTCTGGTACGCGATCGTGGCGCCGGCAGTCGAGGCCGACACCAGCAATGCGGTAGTAGCGAGGACGAGACCGGCAATGCTGCGGCGCTTCATGACTGCTCCTCGAGTGGGGAGCTTCAGCGTACGCCAGCCGCCACGCGTCTGCACGGCGGGTTTCCCGTAGCGGGGAGCCGGCCCGAGGCCGGCTCCCCGCCCGAGACGATTACGGCTGCCAGTTGGCGGTGACCGAGGGCTCCCAGGCGTCCTTGAGCAGGAGCGAACTCGCCATCTTGCCGAGCGGCGAGGCGTAGACGGGCTGCTTGCCGCCGCCCATCAGGTTGCCCACGACGAGAGCTTCCGTGCTGTCGGCCGACACGCCGTACACGCCGGCGTTGCTCGGTCCGAATGCGTGGATCTTGCCGTTCATCGTCACGTAGATCGGCTGGCTGTAGTCCTCGCCGTCGAGCTGACCGAGGATCCTCGTGCCGTCAGGCGTCCAGAGCAGCGGCAACGGGCCGGTCTTCAGCCCTGTGGCCCGGTACGCCGTCAGTGCCTTGCTCGACGATGCGCCGACCGTCGGATCGAGCGTCCAGATCTGCGTGCGCCTGACCTGCATGCCGGCACTGGCCGCATGGCTGTAACGGACGAAGGCGATCTTCGTCGGGCCCCAGATGGGCTCGGCGCCCTTACCGAGCTTGCCCACGGCGCCCGAGCCATCGGCCGGCAGCCAGCGCAGCTGCGACGCCGTGTTGTCCTTGGGGAACGTCGACTGGCCCCAGACAACCTTGGTGCTGTCCGGCGACCAGCTGTACCCGTTGACCAGCATGCCGACCGACGGCACGAGGACGGAGACGACACCGGCCGTCGTGATGGTGCTGAGCCCGAAGCCATTGAACGTCCCGGGCGTCCCGGTCGTCGAGCAGGCCACGGCCGACGAGTTCGGCGCCCAGACTGCTCCACCACAGGCGGCGCGAGTATTGAGATCGACACCGGTGGCCACGTTCAGAAAGTGCAGCTGCGCAGTGCCGGTCTTCGAGTTGGTCACCTTCTGGTACGCCACCATCGCGCCGTTCGGGGAAACCATCGGGAACTGCCCGGTCACAGGCAGCTTGATCCGATTGCCGCCGTCATCATCGGCCATGTAGATCGGGAGGTTGCCGTCCGACGTGACGTCAGAGGTATAGGCGTCGTTCTCGTCGGTCGAGACCTCCCACTTGGTCGTGATGGCCCCCGACGACTGGTAGACCATCGCGGCTCCGGCGAACGCCGGCAGGGCGAGCAGGGCGCCGAGCGCCGAGATGAGAAGGAGCAGACGTCTGCTCATAGGGGAAGGCCTCCTAGGGTGAAGTTCCGGTGACGTAGTGTAGTCCCCCGCGTCGACCCTCGATCGACGTACGGCACATCACCGGTGGTAGCACCCGCCTGTGCCTCGTAGCCGGGGCTACTCGTCGCCGGGCACCCCGAACGATGGCGCCGCGTCCGGCTGCAGCGCGCGCGTCACGTAGCCCTCGAGCTCCGGCTCCCAGCGCGCCCACAGGGCGTTCAGCTCGCCGACCGGGTCCTCGTCAGCCCAGTCGACGCGTAGGTCGGTGACCGCCCAAGCCACATCGCGCGCGACCAGCAGCCCGGCGGAGTGCACGGGCCCCGCCTCGCCGCCAGCGCGATGAGGATGGGGGTCCGCATGCGGCAACCTCCTGGTTGCTTGTCGGTGAGGGCCAGCCGCCTCCGCTGGACGCATCGCGCCGCGGAGGGCGGTCCCGATCCGAATCAGCTCCGTGGGGAGCCGGCTCCGAGGCCGACTCCCCACGGGGCGATCAGGCCGCTACGGCTGCCAGTTCGCCGTGACGGAGACCAAGCCGACGTTCTTGAGGAGCAGCGAGCTCGACTCCTTCGCCAGCGGCGAAGCCCAGACGCTCTGCGTGCTCGCACCGAAATCGGTCACGACGACGAGCGCCTGCGTGCCGTCGGCCGAGATGCCGACCACGGTGCCGCCCTGCTGGCCGAACGCGCGGATCCGGCCGGTTGCGGCATTCACGTAGACCGGCTGGGTGTAATCTTCGCCTTCGACCTCGCCGACGACGCGGGTGCCGTCGGGCGACCACTTCGACGGGAACGGCCCCTCGATCAGGCCCTTGGCCCGATAGTCCGTGAGCGGCGCTGCCGACGATGCGCCGGCCACCGGATCGAGCGTCCAGATCTGCGAGCGCTGGACCTGCGTCCCACTGACGAGCGCCGAGGTGATGCGCTGGTAGGCGATCTTCGTCGGGCCCCACACCGGGTTGACGCCGCCGCCGAGCTTGACCACCGCCCCACTGCCGTCCGCATTCAGGCTGCGGAGCACGGCCTTCGTCGGCAGGGTGCCGATCGCCACCTGATCCCAGACGACCTTGGAGGAGTCGGGCGACCACGAGTACCCCTCGACCGAGAGTCCGTTCGCGGGCAGGATGATCGTGCTCGAGCCATCGGGCTTGACGGCGTTGATGCCGGTGCCGAGGAGGCCCTGCTTTTCCGTGCCCCAGCGGGCGACGGTGCAGAGGACGGCCGACGAGTTCGGTGCCCACTCTGGACCCGAGCAGACGAGGTTCGTGTCGACCATCACGCCGGTCGCGACGTTGACGAAGCGCAGCTCCTGGGTCCAGGTGCGCTTGTTCGCGATGTACGAGTACGCGATGTACTGCCCGTTCGGCGAGATCTGCGGTTCCGTGCCCGTGACGTTGAGCGTGCGCACGTTGGCGCCATCGTCATCCGACACGATCAACGGCCGGTTCGGGCTGCCTGCAGTCGGATTCGTCGTGTACGCCATCGTGGCGCCGGCGAACGCCGGGAGCGCGAGCAGCGCGCCGAGCGCCGCGAGCGCGATGAGGATGCGGGTCCGCATGCGGGAACCTCCTGGTTGCTTGTCGGTGAAGACTAGTCCCCCGGAAGGCCGCATGTCATCCCGCGACGCCGAGGCTGCGCACTACTCGTCGCCGGGCACGCCGAACGATGGCGCCGCGTCCGGCTGCAGCGCGCGCGTCACGTAGCCCTCGAGCTCCGGCTCCCAGCGCGCCCACAGGGCGTTCAGCTCGCCGACCGGATCCTCGTCAGCCCAGTCGACGCGTAGGTCGGTGACCGCCCAGGCCACATCGCGCGCGACGAGCAGTCCTGCCGAGTGCACCGGGCCGGCTTCACCGCCCGCCGCGATGCCGGCATTCAGGCCGGCCAAGAGCCGAGCGGCGAGCGGCCCCTGCGCGATCTCGCACGCGGCCGCGGCGATCATCGGCACATCCGGCGCGGCCAGCAGGTTGCCCGCCGAGACCACGGCTACGCCCTGGTGCTCCCCCACCACGCCGAGCGCATGGTCGCCGGAGAAAATCGCCGTGCGCCCGTCGGGCGCGACGACCGTCAGCTGGCGGAAGGCGATGAGCGCTGGCGGCTGCTCGGCAAGCAGCGCCCGGAGCGCGTCCGCGGGCGAGGCGCCGGCGGCGAGCCGGTCGAGCAGGTCGGGACCGAGCCGCGGATCGGTGACGTTCTGGGTGGCCACCGCACCCACGCCGGCGCGCACGTGGGCGCAGCGCGCCGCTACAGCCGGACTCGATGACGTGATCGCAACGCCGACCTCACCTGTCACGGGATCCGCCGCGACGAGGGACAGCGTCACGCGTCGTCCCCAGCGGGGATCACGGCCGTGATGTCCACCTCGACGAGCCACGTCGGACGCGCCAGCGCGACCACGACGAGCCCCGTGAAGACCGGGAACACGCCGGGCATGCGCTCGCCGAGCACGCGGTAGACCGGCTCGCGGTGGCGGATGTCGGTCAGGTAGATGACGCACTTGACGATGTGCGACAGCTCGGAGCCAGACTCCGCAAGCAGTAGCTCGATGTTGTCCATCACCTGGTGCGCCTGAGCGGCCGGGTCGCCGATACCGACGTCCTCGCGGGTGTCGAGATCCTGCGCGACCTGTCCGCGCAGGTACACGACGCCATTCGCCACGACGGCCTGGCAGAGGTCGTTCGAGAGCTGCTGCTCGGGGTAGGTGTCCTTCGTGTTGAAGGGGCGGATGCGGCGGTGTGTCGTCATGGGATTGCGAATCAACCTAGCAGGCGACGGCAGTGGCGACTCAGAGCAGCGCCAGCGCGTCGCCGACAGGAAGACGCCGATAGGTCTCCCGCGCCGCCTTGGGCGCGACGAAGAGCGTCTCGCGCCAGGCCTTGAGCTCGCGCTCACGCGCCTCGTCCACCCAGCGCGAAGGCGCGAACATCACGACCTCGACGTAGCTCTCGACGACGCGATCGGCGGTGATCGCGAGGTCGCCGTCGGCCACCCGACCCCGCGGGGCGTAGGCGATCGCCGAGCGCAGCCGCGCGAGCGCGGAGGTGCGGGTCTGGCGCTGCAGCTCACCATCCCGCGGCGCTCCGTCGAGCACGACGAGCCGCGTGATCGCGCGGTCGTTGATCGCACGCAAGAGGTCCTCCGCCGAGGGACCGGTGCGAACGTACTTGTGCGACGGCCACCAGTCGAGCTCGCCGTAGTCCGCGATGTCCGTCTCCTGGCCGAACAGGAAGAAGTCGGCGTAGCGGTGGTAGTCGTCGCCGTGCTCGGCGCGGAGCACGTCGTAGAACGCCGTCACCGACAGCGCCAGGAGGCCGCTCGCGCCGAGCGCATCGAGTGGCTCGCGGAGGACGACGCCCACCCGGTCGTGGCCGTCGAACCCGGGCCAGACGTCCTCGGCGCCACCAGGACGACCATCGACCTCAATCTGGAACGCATCCATCTGCAGTGCCGTCGACGAGTGCATCAGCCCTCCCGATGACAACAGGCGGCCGCGGAGGGCGGCACGTCCAGCGCCGGGTTGCGATCGAAGAACCCGGCGGGCTCGAGGCGGAAGCCCGCCCGCGCGACGGGCATCACCGGCCAGTCCTCGGGACGGACGAAGTGCGTGACGCCGACCGTGTACCAGCAGACGAGATCCGTGTTCTCGATCGGGCGGTCCGCCTCCGTCCACTGCGGCAGGCCGGGCTGGCCGATCGTGCCGTAGGGGAACGTGCCGGCGGCGTGGCGCTCGTCCTCGCGGTAGGGCGTGACCCAGAGGATGTTGCGGCCGAAGCCCGCGCGCTGCGAGACGCTCGACTCCGGCTGGGCGAGCATCGGCGTGACGCCGTGCATCGGCACGATGCGGTAGCTCGGCGTCCCGCCGACGGCGTTCTCACGGTTGGGATTGCCGAC
>CAJCBN010000297.1 GCA_903960645.1 uncultured Actinomycetes bacterium
GGCGAGCGAGACGATCGCGAACACGTCGAGGGTGCGCATGGAGCGCAGGCGCCGCCAGTCCAGCATGACGAGCGAGAACAGCACGATCAGGGTGCCGATCGCCCAGGGCTCGTTGATCAGGCGGCCGAAGCCCTGACCGCCACGCGCCATCGACCACGCCACCTGTGGCCCGGTGCGCACGTAGGTGATCCGTCCGGTCGCGTCGGCCACGCCGACCTCGGCGATCTGGGTCTCGAGGCTGTACCACTTAACCCGCCACGTGCCGAGGTCGAGCGTGCCGGTCGAGCGCACCGGCCGGCCGTCGTCGCGGTAGCGCGCAATCCAGTCCGCCGCCTTCGGGTCGCGGGCGGCGATCGCGGTCGCCTGCTTCTCGTCGAGCCGCTGCACCGCGGCGGCCTGGCGGGGGATCGTCACGCTCCAGACCCGGCGCTGCGGGTCGTACAGCTTGACGACGGCCAGCGGCTGGCCGTCGCTGGCGGCGTTCAGCGCGCAGTTCCAGAACGCGCTGTCGGAGGCGTAGACGCAGGACCATTGCGCCAGCGGGTTCTTGACCGCGATGGCGGATACGCCCTTGGCGGTGCGGGCGAGATCCTGCGCCTGCAGGCTCGAGAGCCGCGGTGTCGCAGCGCTGGCCCCGGCGGGCACGATCGCGAGGAGCAGCGCACAGGCGGCTGCGATGACGAGCCCGCGGAGCATCAGCGCAGGACGCGCAGGCCGCCGTACTTGGTCTGGTCATCGCGCCGCGAGCGGATGCCGAGCCACGCGGCGAGGATGACGAGCGCGAAGCCGACGAACGGGATGATCGCGAGCGCCGCCACCACGATGCCGGCACCGGCGACGATCGCAGTCACGCCCCAGCGCGTCCCGCCGCCGCCGATCGCGCGGTCGGCCATCCGCGTCGTGATCCAGGCGGTACCGGCGCCGATCGCGGCGCCGATGACGAGGCCCATGAACGGCAGGACGTCACCGGCGGCGATCTCGAAGGCGGCCGCGGCGGCCGTCGCGCTGACCGCGATCCGGATCGGGATCGGCAGCACGGCCCGGGCCGCGGCCTCGATCAGGCCGAGCGCCCAGACGGCGGCGGTGAAGGCCGGCTCGGTGGCGAAGCCCAGCGCGCCCGGCGTCCAGCCGGCGAGCGCGGCGAGGGCCAGCACGCCGAGCGGGAGAATGGCGACGAGCCCGCACGCGACGGCGAGCCCGGCACCCTGGCTGGCGGCGATAAGGAGGTCCATACCGGAATCCTACGGGTCAGATCAGGTAGCGCGCGCCCTCACGGTCGATGTCGATCAGCGCATCGAGGACATCGCCGAAGTCGTCGCCGTCGACCTGAGCCGGGAACGGCGTGTCGCAGCGCAGCTCGACGGTCGAGACGTCGTGCCAATACGCGATGCGGGGATCGCCAAAGCCGCGGGCATGGCGATGGTCGACGAGGATCCGCTGGGCGAAGCCGAGGATGTCGCGGCGGTACATGCGTCGCGGCGCGACGATGTCGAGCCCGCCGTCGGCCGTGGCGGTGGGCGCGAGATCAAGCGGCAGCGGGCCGATGTACGACCAGGGTGCGAGGTTGACCGCAATCACGTACGCAACGCGCTCCGTCACGTGCCCGGAGGTGAGCGTGATGTGCGGGTGGCTGTAATGGCCGCGGGCGACCATCTTCGCCAGCTCGCGGGCGTAGACCACGTCGGGCGAGCGGCGCTGCTTGCCGGTGCGCACCTGGCCGTCGACGCGCCGGACGACGGCGGCGTCGAGCCCGACGCCACAGTTGAAGGCGAAGCGGCGTCCGTTGATGCGCCCGATCCGCACGTGGCGCTCCGTGCCCTCTCGCAGGGCCACTGCCAGCCGGCGCGCGGCGGCAGGGATGGACGGCGGCAGGCCGAGGTTGCGCGGCATCACGCTGGTACCGCCACCGGGCAGCAGCCCAATCGGCACCTCCGCGCCGATGCCGTTGAGCACCTCGTTCGAGGTGCCATCGCCGCCCAACACGATCACCGCCTCGAAGCCGTGGGAGACGCCCTCGCGGGCCAACTGCGAGGCGTGGCCGGGGAAGGTGGTGTGCGCCACCTCGACGGTGGCGACCTCCTCCAGCTCGCGCTGCGCGGTCCGCTCGACGGCGGAGTTAACGCGGGAGGCGACCGGGTTGACGATGAGGAGGATGCGCATGCGGGTCTCGGTCGAGCGGCGGGAAAACCGCCTTCTTCACCGAGACGCTACCCCCTCAGCGGCAGCGATGGGTAGGATACCGGGAGATGGACACCATTCCCGAGCGTTTCTCTCGCGCCGCCGGACAGGCTCCGCGCGCCGCCGTCGCCGCCTACGCGATGGCCATTCTGTCGGCCGCTGTGGCGCTGACCGTCGGCTTGATCGGCGGCACCGCCTACTCGATTGCGATCGGCGTGGGCGCCGCGATCGCCAGCGCGATCACGTGGGCCGTGATCGGCACGATCGTCGCGCTGCTCGCGCAGCTCGCCGACAACAAGCGCTAGTCGTTCTGGCTGCCCACTAAACGGGTCCGGCGGGGCCGGGCCTCCGAGGAGGTCCGGCCCCGCCGGGGGTGATCGTCGGCTGCGGAGGAGTAGCTCAGCCGGCGAGCGCGATGGGATCCTGCGGCTGGTCGCCGAGGGTCACGGTGATCTGCTTGGTCTCGCCTTCGCTGGTCTTCAGCGTCAGCTCGAGCTCGTCGCCCGGCTTGCCAGCCGAGACGACCGCCTGCAGGTCGGCGACGTTCTCGATCTTGTCGCCGTTGATCTCGACGACGACGTCGCCGCCGATCGCGTAGGTCGTGCCCTTGATCGTGACCTGGCCGGTGGCACCGGTCAGGCCGGCCTTGGCGGCGGGCGAGCCCGGCGTGACGGTGGCGATCATGGCGCCGTAGTCAGAGCCAATCTTGACCTGCGAGGCGAGCGTCGGATCGACGTCGGTCAGCTGGACGCCGAGCCAGGCGTGCTGCGCCTTGCCCGTCGCCATCAGCTCGGAGGCGACCCGCTTGACGAGGTCGACCGGCACGGCGAAGCCGATGCCGACGTTGCCGTTGCCAGTGCCGCCGGTGTCGATCTGCGAGTTGATGCCGATCACGCGGCCGTTCATGTCGAGCAGCGGGCCGCCGGAGTTGCCGTGGTTGATCGCGGCGTCCGTCTGGATTGCGCCGTTGATGGCGAAGCCGTTCGGCGCCTTGATCTGGCGCGCCATGGCCGAGATGATGCCGCTCGTGACGGTGCGGTCCTGACCGAACGGGTTGCCGATCGCGACGACCTCGGCGCCGACCTCGAGGTCGGCCGAGCTGCCGAGCGGGATCACGGTCAGGGCGGAGGCCGGCAGATCGACCTTGAGCACGGCGACGTCGGTCGCGTTGTCGACGCCGATGACCTTCGCCTCGACCTCCTCGTTGTTCGAGAAGGAGACCGAGATCGTCCCCTGCGCCCCGTCGACGACATGGGCGTTGGTGAGGATGTGGCCCTCCTTGTCGAACACGAAGCCCGAGCCGAGGCCGCTGCCGTGCTCGACGCGCACGACGCCGGCGCCGTACTTCTCGTACATCTGCTCGATGTCCATGGCGCCCGTCTGCACCGCCGGCATGGCCACCGAGCTCTCGGAGCCAGAGGCGTTGTTCGCCGGCGTGATGGCCTCCTGGACGATGGTGGTCGTGGAGCCGCCGTCCTGCCCGATCAGCACTGCGGTGCCGCCGGCGGCCAGACCAGCCGACAGGAGCGAGGCGATCAACACGGGGACGACCATGCGCGAGCCGCGCTGCCGCTGCTGGTTCTGCGCGGCCGGGGGCGGCGTCGTCGTGTAGGGGGTGTACTGCGAGGGCGTGGGATCGTTGCCCGGGGTGGGTGTCCAGTTGCTGTCCATGGACCTAGTTGTAGATCCCGGCTGTGAATGGCGGTTGGCGTTTGTGTTGCGATTGGATTAACGCATTCCGCCACAGACAGTCGATGTGCGGGTACGGTTCGCCCGATGGCGCGTCTCCGTCTCTACGTCCTCGTCTTCGCGGCGGGCGTGTGTTCGCTTGGCGTGGAGCTGACGGCCGCGCGCCTTTTGGCTCCATTCTTCGGAACTTCGACGCTGGTTTGGGCGAACGTGATCGGCCTGACCCTGCTGTACCTGTCGATCGGCTACTGGCTGGGCGGCCGGATCGCGGACCGCTGGCCGACCTATCGGCACCTCGGCGGGGTCGTCCTGCTTGCCGCCGCGGCGATCGCGGTGCTGCCCTTCGTCACGCGCCCGTTCCTGTCGGCCGCGACCGATGCCTTCTCCTCGGTCGAGACCGGGGTCGTGTTCGGCTCGTTCGCGGCCGTGCTGATCATGTTCGCCGTCCCGATCACCGCGCTCGGCGCCGTCGCGCCGTGGGCGATCCGCCTTGCGGTGCACTCGGTCGAGGAGGCTGGCCGGATCTCCGGGCGCCTCTACGCGCTGTCGACCGTCGGCTCGCTGATCGGCACCTTCCTCAGCGTGCTGGTGCTGGTGCCGTGGATCGGCACGCGCCGCACGCTGCTCGTCTTCGCGATCGCGCTGGCGCTGGCGGCGCTTCCGCTCCTGCCCCGGCGCGCCGCGCTGATCCCGATCGCCGTCGCCCTGCTGTTCCTGATCCCCGAGCCCGGCGTCAAGGCCGCGCCAGGTGATCGCGTGGTCTGGGAGGGGGAGACGCCGTCCCAGTTCGCGCAGATCGTTGACGACGCCTACGGCGACCGCGTGCTGCGCCTCAACGAGGGCTGGGCGACGCACTCCATCAAGCCGGGGCCGAGCGGTCTGGTCGGCGGCTACTGGGATCGTGCGGCCTGCCTGCCGGCCGCGATCGACCGCCCGACCAACGGCCGGCTGGCCGTGCTCGGCAACGCCGGTGGCACGACCGCCGTCCAGTACGCCCGCTTCTGGCCGACCTGGTGGGTCGACGGCGTCGAGATCGACGGCACGGTGACGGAGCTGGGCTACCGCTACCTCGGCATGCGCGAGGCCCGGCTGACCGTGCACACGGCCGACGCTCGCCCCTGGCTCGACCAGTCGGACGAGCGCTTCAACGGCATCATCATTGACGCCTACCACCAGCCGTACATCCCCTTCCACCTCGTCACGCAGGAGTTCTTCCGCAGCGTCATGACGCATCTGGAGCCCGGCGGGGCCGTGCTGATCAACGTCGGCTCGCCGAAGGGGCATGACCAGGCACTGAACGCGATTGCGGAGACGATGGCGACGGTGTTTCCCGTCGTCGAGCAATCCCGTGTCAACGCCTTCAACACGGTGGTGGTCGGCTATCGCGACGAGGCGACGGCGGCCGGCGCACCGGCGCGGCTGCGCGGAGCACCGGCGCCGCTGACGCCGATCTGCACCGAGCTCGCGGCGGACACGCAGCGCGTCAAGCCGAGCACGGATCCCCTGACCGACGACCATGCCCCCATCGAGTGGCTGACGGATACCGCGCTCCTGTCGTATCTGCAGGAGGGCGCGCCGGGCGCGGAGCGCTGAGGCGCGGGGGAATACCCGCGATTCGAGGGATATTCGGGTGCCCTCATTCGGCTACCCTAATTTTCGCTACGCTTGGGTGGTCCGCAGCGCCGATACTGGCGAAGGACCCCCATACAGCAACGTCTCGAACCACGACCGCGAACGAACTTCCAGGAGCCCCAGTGCCCGACCTCGTCATCCGCAACCTGCACGCCAACATCACCGACACCGACACGGAGATCCTCAAGGGCATCGATCTGGAGATGTCGAAGGGCGAGATCCACGCGATCATGGGCCCCAACGGCTCCGGTAAGTCCACGCTCAGCCACGTGCTGATGGGCCACCCGGGCTACGAGGTGACCGAGGGCGAGGTCATGTTCGAGGGTGTCAACCTGCTCGACATGGCCGCCGACGAGCGCTCCCGCGCCGGCCTCTTCCTGTCGTTCCAGTACCCCTTCGCCGTCCCCGGCGTGACCGTCGCGAACTTCATCCGCATGGCCGTCAACGCGCACCGCAAGGGTGGTCCCGACGGCGCCGATAACCCGGTCCGCATCCCCGAGTTCCGCAAGCAGCTCATGGAGGCCATGGAGATGCTCGAGATCGACAAGTCGATGGCCTCGCGCTCCCTCAACGACGGCTTCTCCGGCGGCGAGAAGAAGCGCTTCGAGATCCTGCAGATGGCAATGCTCAAGCCGCGGCTCGCGATTCTCGACGAGACCGACTCCGGCCTCGACATCGACGCGCTCCGGATCGTCTCCGGCGGCATCAACGCCCTGATGGGGCCCGACATGGGGACGCTGATCATCACGCACTACCAGCGCATCCTCGACTACGTTCAGCCCGACCGCATTCACGTGCTGGTCGACGGTCGCATCGTCCGCTCCGGCGGCGCCGAGCTCGCGAAGGAGCTCGAGACCACCGGGTATGCGGAGATGGCCAACAAGGAAGCGGTGTCCTGATGAGCAGCGAAGTGGCAGACGTCGACCTCGGCGAGTACAAGTACGGCTTCCATGACGAGGAGAACCCCGTCATCAAGATCGAGCGCGGCCTCAACGAGGACGTGATCCGGCAGATCTCCGCCCACAAGGGCGAGCCGGAGTGGATGCTCGACTTCCGCCTCGAGGCCTACAAGATCTTCCTCTCGAAGCCCATGCCGAACTGGGGCTCCGACCTCAGCGGGATCGACTTCGCGAACATCTTCTACTACCTCAAGCCGACCGAGCTCAACGCGCGCTCGTGGGACGACGTCCCCGAGACGATCAAGAACACGTTCGAGCGGCTCGGCATCCCGGAGGCGGAGCGCAAGTTCCTCGCCGGCGTCGGCGCGCAGTACGAGTCCGAGGTCATCTACCACAGCCTCAAGAAGGAGCTCGAGGACCAGGGCATCCTGTTCCTCGACACCGACCAGGCGCTGCTGCAGCACGAGGACATCTTCCGCGAGTACTTCGGCACGATCATCCCGTCCGCCGACAACAAGTTCTCGGCGCTCAACTCGGCCGTGTGGTCGGGTGGCTCGTTCATCTACGTGCCGCCGGGTGTTCGCATCGAGCAGCCGCTGCAGGCCTACTTCCGCATCAACGCGGAGAACATGGGCCAGTTCGAGCGCACGCTGATCATCGTCGACGAGGGTGCCTACGTGCACTACGTCGAAGGTTGCACCGCGCCGACGTACTCGTCGGACTCGCTGCACTCGGCCGTCGTGGAGATCCTCGTCAAGAAGGGCGGCCGCTGCCGCTACACGACGATCCAGAACTGGTCGAACAACGTCTACAACCTCGTCACCAAGCGCGCGGTGGCCGAGGAGGACGCGACGATGGAGTGGGTCGACGGCAACCTCGGCTCGAAGGTCACGATGAAGTACCCGGCCGTGATCCTCAACGGCGAGCGCGCCCACGGCGAGATCCTCTCGATCGCCTTCGCGGGCGAGGGGCAGCACCAGGACGCCGGTGGCAAGATCACGCACGTCGCCCCGAACACGACCTCGGTGATCACCTCGAAGTCGATCTCGAAGGACGGCGGCCGCTCCTCGTACCGCGGTCTGCTGCGCGTCAACAAGGAGGCCGAGGGCTCGAAGTCCAAGGTCGTCTGCGACGCGCTGATCATCGATCCCGACTCGCGGACCGACACCTACCCGTACATCAACATCATGGCCGACCAGGTCGATATCGGCCACGAGGCCACGGTCTCGAAGCTCGGTGAGGAGCAGATCTACTACCTGATGAGCCGTGGTCTGTCGGAGGCCGAGGCCTCTGCGCTGATCGTCGCCGGCTTCGTCGAGCCGATCACCAAGGAGCTGCCGCTGGAGTACGCGGTCGAGCTCAACCGGCTGATCCAGCTCCAGATGGAAGGCTCCGTCGGATGAGCACGTGGCTCGAGGAGCGCCGTGCCACGGCGGCCGAGCAGAACGAGGCGCTCGGCGTCCCGTCGCTGTCGGATGAGCACTGGCGGTTCACGTCGCTGCGCGGCGTCGACTTCGCGGCGTTCACGCCGGCGGTCGTCGCCACTGCCGGTGAGGCTACGGGCGCGATTCTGGCGGAGGGCGATCACGCTGGACGGATCGTCATGCGTGACGGCGGCGTCGTCGTGGACGAGTTCTCCGCCGAGGTTTCGGCCCAGGGCGTCGTCTTCGGCAGCCTGGCCCGACTCGCGGACGACCACGCCGCGCTGATCGAGCCCCTGCTCGGCACGATCGTCGGGTACGACGAGAAGTTCGCCGCCGAGAACGGCGCGCTCTGGACGGACGGCGTGCTGTTGCACGTGCCGGCCGGGGTCAAGGTCCAGCTGCCGTTCCACGTGGCCTACGAGATCGCGACGCCCGCTGCCGCCCAGCAGTGGCGGATGCTGATCTCGCTCGGCGAGGGCGCCGAGGCGACGCTCGTTGAGGAGCACCTGCCCGGGCAGCCCGGCTACGCCAACGGCGTCGCCGAGCTCCAGCTCGCTGCGACGGCGCACCTGACCTACGTCGTCGTTCAGGATCGGCACGACGAGACGGTGCACTTCGCCGCCCACCGCGCCGAGATCGCCAAGGACGCCACGCTCGAGTGGTCGGCCTGCTCGATCGGCGCCAAGACCGGCAAGACCCGCATGGAGACGCGGCTGACGGGCGAAGGCTCCACCGGGCGCCTCAGTGCGGTCTACGTCGTCGACGGCAAGCGCCATCTCGACCTCGACACGACGCAGGAGCACGACGCACCCAACGCGGTCTCCGACCTCGCCTTCAAGGGCGTGCTGCTCGACAGCGCCCGCTCGGTCTGGCGCGGCGTGATCCGCGTGGCCGAGGGCGCGCAGGGCACGGACGCGTATCAGGAGAACCGCAACCTGATGCTGTCGCCGACCGCCCGTGCGGACTCGATCCCCGGCCTCGAGATCGACACCAACGACGTGCGCTGCACGCACGGTGCGACAGCCGGACCGGTCGACCCGATCCTCAAGTTCTATCTGATGAGCCGTGGCATCCCGCAGGCCGAGGCCGAGCGCATGATCGTCGAGGGCTTCCTCGAGGAGGCGCTGGAGCGCATCCCGGATCTCCGCATCCGCGAGGCGCTGACGACGGCCATCATGCGGCGCGTGCCGCTGGTCTAACGGCGGTGGGCGCCACGCCGTTGATGGGGACGTTCGCGCTCGACGCGCCGGGGGAGGCCCCGGCCGACGTCGTGCTGTTCGGGGCGCCGCACGGCACGCCCTATGCGGGGATCGACAATGAGGTCTACGCGGCCACCGCGGAGGTCCTGCGCACGACGTCGAATGTCGATGGCGACTGGTCCGCGCACTGGAACTACGACGTTGGCGGGCCGCTGTTCGGCCATCACGGCCTGCGCGTCGGCGACCTCGGAGACCTGCCGACGCAGAGCCACGACGGGCCCGGTAATCGCCGTCTGATCGATGCGGCTACGCGTTCGATCGTGGCGGCCGGGGCGGTGCCGCTGATGATCGGCGGCGACGACTCCGTGCCGATTCCGTTCCTGACCGGCCTCGAGGCGCTCGGGCCGCTCACGATTCTGCAGATCGACGCGCACATCGACTGGCGGCAGGAGCGGCGAGACGAGCCCTTCGGCTTCTCGTCCACGATGCGCCGCGCGTCCGAGCTGCCGCACGTCGAGCGGATCATCCAGGTCGGCATGCGCGGCTTCGGCAGCGCACGCGCCGAGGAGATCGCGATCGCCGCCGACTGGGGCGCGGAGATCATCACCGCCCGCGAGGTGCACCACCACGGCATCGAGCCCATCCTCGCCCGCATTCCCGCGGGCGCGACGGTGGCGGTGACGGTCGACATGGACGCGTTCGACGCCTCGCTGATGCCGGCGGTGATGGCGCCGACGCCGGGCGGGCTCGATTACACCCAGGTCACCGATCTGATTGCCGGCGTGGCGGCTCGGGCCCGACTCGGCGCCTTTGACCTGATCGAGTTCGTGCCGGGGCGCGATCGTGACGGGACGTGTGCGATTACGGCGGTGTCGCTGCTCCAGTTTGTGATCGGCACGCTCGCCGCCGACGGATTCAGCGGCGGCGCTTGACCACGACGGACGTCTTCGCCGAGGCGAGGGGCCCGTTGGTCGGGGAGAACGTGGCGCTCAGCGTGTAGGTCGTCGTGCGCTTCCGAGCCAACACAC
>CAJCBN010000298.1 GCA_903960645.1 uncultured Actinomycetes bacterium
CCTCGCCGGGGAGGGCGACGGCGATCCCGCCGCCGAGATCCCCGGCCCCAAGCGGCAGCGCCGCCTCCCCGTGGTGCCGCCCACGCGCGACACCGCCCGCCTGCTCGATCTGGTCTGGCCCGACACGCCGCTCGGCCTGCGCGACCAGGCGCTACTCGAACTTCTCTACGGCGCCGGCCTGCGCGCGGCCGAGGCCTGCGCGCTTGATTGCAGCAGCCTCGAGGGGCGGACCCTGCGGGTGACCGGCAAGGGCGGCAAGACTCGACTGCTCCCGATCGGCGAGCCGGCCGCGGATGCCGTCATCGCGTGGCTCGCCCGTGGCCGGCCGGAGCTGCAGACCGCGGCATCCGCCTCCGCGCTGCTGCTGACGGTGCGCGGCAACCGCCTCGATACCTCGGGCGTACGTCGCATCCTCGCCAAACGGCTGCGGGCTGTCGGCCTCGAGCCGCATGGTCCCCACGCGCTTCGGCACGCCTACGCCACCCACATGCTTGAGGGTGGCGGCGATCTGCGTGCCATCCAGGAGCTGCTCGGCCACGCGTCGCTGGCCACGACCGAGGTCTATACCCACCTCGGTCTCCCCCACCTGCGCCGCGCGCACGCCCAGGCACACCCCCGCGGCGATGCGAACTCCGACGGGTGACACCCCAACGCCCGTATGCTGCGCCCCCGATGGCGACGACCCACGAGCGATTGACGAGCACGGACCGGCTGCTGGCCTGCGCGGTCTGCGAGCGCACCATCCTGCTCGGCGAGGAGCCGCTGCGGTTTACGCATCAGGGTCGGTCCCGCACCGTCTGTCGGCTCTGCGTCGGCGAAGCGCGCCTCGAAGGCTGGATCGAAGAGGGCCGGTCGGCACCGCCGCCGATTCGCAGCGAGCCTGCTCCCGGGGTCCTGACGCGTCTGCGTCGTCGCCAGCAGTCGTCCGACCTCGACCCGCTCGACCCGGTCCGCGCACCCCACGGCCTGGGCACCGGCGACGAGCTGGCGCGGGCCACGACGAAGCTGCTGAGCGTCGAGACCTTCAACGCCAGCCCCTATCGCGGCACCGTCTCCGGCATCGCCAAGAGCCTCGGCCAGGCGCGGGTCAGCGTCGTCGTGTTCGGCGGACGCCGGCCGGGTGCTGCAATCACGATTGCGTGGGATCTCTCCTGGTATCGCTACCTCGTCGAGCCCGGCGGCGTCCCTGCCATGCGCCTCGACGAGCGCGGAGATACCTTGGCGGAGCTGGCCCCTCGCTGGCGTGATTGGAACGCGTTGGCGCTCGCCGACGGTTCGATCGCGCTCGACATACGCCCACCGGCTCGGCCGGACGCCCGCCCCGGGCGATAGGCAAGACGCACGGGTCGCTTACGACCCGACCTCTTGCCGATGCCCACCACGCTCCCCAGCCCGTTCGACGTCCTGCCGATGGTCGCCTTCGAGGTCGATCGCGGCCTCGTCGCCTCGGCGGTCACCGGCGGCTCTGCCCTGATGGAGCGCAGCGGCATCGGCAACGGCTCCGACATCGCGCTCCTGCACCCGACGCTCGTTGAGCCCTTGCGCGAGGCGATCGGCGGCCGCTCGGTCCGTCGACGTGTCGTGATCGCCGGCACTCCGATGTTGCTCGACGCGCAACCGCACGACGAGGGCGCGCTCGGTCTACTCCTGGCCCTCGACGAGTCGCGCGCCGATGCGACGGACCTCACCGAGCGGCAGCTCGAGATCCTCAACCTGCTCTGCCTCGGTCTCGCGTCGCGCGAAATTGGTCGCCGACTGTGGATCGCGGAGACCACGGTCGAGAATCACCTGCGCGGCATCTACCGGCGACTGGGCTGCTCCACGCGCTCTGAGGCTGTCAGTCGCGCGTTCCGGCTCGGCCTCGTCGACGCCGCCGTTCTGGATGCGGTCGACCAGCCGGCCTGAGCCCCGGTAGACTCGCCGCATGGCGACGACCGAGACCTCCAGCAGTACCGACAGCGCAACCGCCGAGGATGCGCGCTACCGCTCCACGAGCTTCTGGCACGACACCGTGCCAGGGACCCTCACCCAGCGCGCACCGCTACCCGGTGACACCCAGGCGGACGTCGCGATCGTCGGCGCTGGCTTCACCGGCCTCTGGACCGCCTACTACCTGACCGAGCTCGATCCGACACTCCGCATCGTGATGATCGAGCGCGACATCGCGGGCTTCGGGGCCTCGGGCCGCAACGGCGGTTGGTGCTACGGCGGGCTGCCGGGCAGCCGCGAGCGCTTCGTCGCGGACCATGGCCACGACGCGGTGATGCGCTACGAGCGCACCTGCTTCGAGACCGTCGACGTGATCGGCGCC
>CAJCBN010000299.1 GCA_903960645.1 uncultured Actinomycetes bacterium
CACACGAGCAGCCGCGCGCGGGCGGCTGCCTCCGCCGGGACGGCGTCGAGGTCGGGCTGGAAGCCGTGATCGGCGCGCAGGGGCAGGGGGCAACTGCCGGCGGCGGCCAGCAGCGGTCCGCCGGTGTACACGGGGTACCCGGGATCGGCCACGAGCGAGAGCGCCCCCGGATCGAGGACGGCCAGCGCGAGGTGCGCGAGGCCCTCTTTGGCCCCGAGCAGCGGCAGGATCTCCGTGGCGGGATCGAGCTCCACGCCGAAGCGCCGCGCGTCGTGCTCCGCGACGGCCGCGCGCAGGTCGGGTAAGCCCACGTTGGTGGGGTAGCGGGCCGCATCGTCGCGCTGGACCTCCTCCGCGAGCCGGGCTCGGATGCGCGGATCGGGCGGGAGGTCGGGGTCACCAACCCCGAGCGAGATGACGTCGACGCCGGCGGCGCGCTGCTCGGCGATCACGCGATTCATCCGCGCCACGACGTACTCGGGGATCGCGTCCATGCGGTCGGAGAAGCGCACGTTCAGACCAGGTAGCTCGCAGGGATGAGCAGGCGCTCAAGGCGGCGGGCCGGGCCGTGCATGGTGACGAAGCCATCGTCATCCACCTCGATCATCAGCTCACCGCCGGGCAGCTGCACGGTGACGGGGGACGTCGCGGTGCCGTTGACGACGCCGGCCACGGCGACCGCGCAGGCGCCCGTGCCGCAGGCGCGGGTCTCGCCCACCCCCCGCTCCCACACGCGCATGCGGATGCGGTGCTCGTCGATGCGCTCCACGATCTCGACGTTGGCCCGCTCGGGAAACCACGGGTGGTGCTCGAGCTCGGGCCCCTCCTCGGCGAGCGGGAAGGCGTCGATGTCGTCAACGGGAATCACCACGTGGGGGTTGCCGACGCTGACGAACGTGTGCACGTAGGGAAAGTCTTCGGCTGTCGGTGCGTACTGCGGTCCGTCGAGGCGCGTCTGCGCCATTCGGGCGGCCACCATGTCGCCGTCCACCTCGCACTCCAGCACGCCGGCGGCGGTGCTGATGGACACGTGCTCCTGCCCGGTCTGCTCGGCGAGCCAGCGCGCGACCATGCGCGTGCCGTTGCCGCACGCCTCGCTCTGCGAGCCATCGGGATTCCAGATGCGCATCGAGACGTCGGCGCCGTCGTCGCGGCGCACCTCGAGGACGCCGTCGCCCTTGAGGATCGCGCACACCGTGCGGACCCGATCGGGGTCCAGGGGGACGCTCAGGTGCTCGGCATCGATCAGGAGGTAGACGTTGCCGGCTCCCTCCCAGCGCTCGGCGGGCACGCTCATGCGGCGCCGAGCTCCGCGGCGATGACGCGCTCGCACTCCTCCAGCTTGGCGATCTCCACCCACTCGCCGGGCTGATGGGCCTGGGACGGCTGGCCTGGGCCGTAGTTGAAGGCGGGCACGCCCCAGGCGTGCATGGTGGCGACGTCGGTCCACGCCTGCTTCGGCTGGACCGGCAGGCCGCTGCGCTCGAGGAAGCTGGCGACCGTCGGCTCGTGCAGACACGGAGCGGCCGGTGGCGCGACGTCATGCCAGATCACCTCGGCGGACGGACCGGCCAGGGCCTCGACCTCCGCCTTGGCCGCCTCCACCGAGTTGCCCGGGGCGATGCGGGCGTTGACCCAGAGCACGACGCGATCGGGCAGCACGTTGTGCGCGACGCCACCGTTGATCATCGTGATCGTCGCGACGTCGCGGTAGGTCAGGCCGTCCACGACGGTGTCGATCGGCCCGCGGGCGGTGAAGCGGGCGAGGGCGGCCGCGAGCTCCGGTGAGACCGCGTTCTCGCCCTCCCAGGGCCGCGCGGCATGCGCAGCCCGGCCGCGGAACACGATCTCGGCGTTGATGGACCCCACCGCGCCGGCGTGGATGGTGCCGTCGGACGGTTCCAGCACGATCGCCAGCGACGGCTTCGGGGCGAGCAGGCGCGACTCGGCCAGCACGCGGTGGATGCCGTTGTCGGCGTGCGGGCCCTCCTCACGGTCGTAGAAGATGCAGACCGTCGGCTGCGCGGCGGGCGTCAGCTGCTGCAGCACGGCAAGCATCACGGCCACGCCACCCTTCATGTCGGCGGCGCCGCGACCGATGATGCGGGTCGGCGTGCGCTCCACGCCACCGTCGGCCCAGTTCGGCACGGTGTCGAGGTGGCCGACCAGAGCGACCGGGACACCGGCTCCACCGGCGCGCGCCACGACTGCGTTGCCGATGCGCTCGTGGTCGAGGCCAAGCTCCACCACGCGTCGTTCGACCAGATCGGCGAGCTCCTGCTCGTCACCGTACTCGGAGCGCGTGGCCACGAGGTCGAAGCAGATGTCCGCCACCGTTCCGCTGAGGAACGCCCTAGACATCGACGTCCAGCTCGCGGAGCGCGGAGTTGAGCGACGTCTTGCGGTCGGTCGACTCGGTGCGCTCGCCGATGATCAGCGCGCAGGGGACGTCAAACGTGCCAGCGGGGAAGGTGCGGGGGCGCGTGCCGGGAATCACGACCTTGCGGGGCGGGACGTGCCCGATGTGCTCCACGGGTTCGCTCCCGCTGACGTCGATGATGCGGGTGCTGGCGGTCAGGATCACGCCGGCGCCGAGCACGGCCTCGGCGCCCACGTGGACGCCCTCGACGACGATGGCGCGCGAGCCGATGAAGGCGCCGTCCTCGATGATCACGGGGCGCGCACCCGGCGGCTCGAGTACGCCGCCGATGCCGACTCCGCCCGACAGATGGACATCTCGGCCGATCCAGGCGCCGGAACCCACCGTGGCCCACGTGTCGACCATGGTGCCGGACCCGACGTGGGAGCCGATGTTCACGTAGGACGGCATCAGAACCGCACCGGGCTCCACGTACGCGCCGTAGCGGACGGTGGCCGGCGGCACGATCCGCACGCCCTCCACATTGCTCTTGAGCGGCACCTTGTCGTGGTAGGTGAACGGTCCGAGCTCGATGATCTCCATCGTCTGAAGACGGAAGAACAGGAGGATTGCCTGCTGGATCCAGCCGTTCACGCTCCAGCTGCCGTCGGCTCCCTGCTCGGCGAGGCTGAGCGCGCCTCGGTCGAGCCGGGCGATCGTCTCTTCGACGGTGCCGCGGGCGTCTTCGGCGGGGGTCTCGCCGCTGAAAGCGGCCTCGATGGCGTGCTGGAGTTCCGTGGACATGCCGGAATCGTATCGGGGCTAGTCCCGCAGGCGCTGCGCGATCTCGGCTGCGATGGCTGCCGCCGGGCGGTTGGCGTCGATTGGCTCGGCGTGTTCAAGGCGCCGCAGCCAGGTGTCCTGGCGCTTGGCGTACTGCCGGGTGCGCGCCGATAGCCGTTGCTCACACTCGGCGCGGTCGCTCTCCCCTGCCCGCAGCTCCCGGACGTCCTCGAGGCCGTGGGCCCGCGCAGCCGTCTGGGAGAGCGGCCGTGGGTCGTCGAGCAGCGCCACGATCTCGTCGATGCCGCCCTCGTCGAGCAGGCGCGGCGTGCGCGCGTCGATCCGCTGATGCAGCGCGGCGCGGTCGATCTGGAGGCCGAAGAGCCGCGTCGGGTGGCGCATGGCGGTCGTCCACAGCGCATCGGCGTCGGTGGGGACGAGCGAGGCACCCTGGGCGGCCAGCTCCAGCGCCCGCACGACGCGACGCGTGTCACCGGGTGGAATGCGCGCGGCGGCGGCGGGATCGGTGGCGGTGAGTCGTGCGTGCGCCGCCGCCGGGCCGAGCTCCCCCACCTCGTGCTCGATCCGCGCGCGGAGTGCGGCGTCGGCCTGCGGGGGGAAGTCGAGGTCGGCGAGCGCGGCGCGCAGGTAGAGCCCCGAGCCCCCGGCGACGATCGGGACGCTCCCCCGCGCCAGGATCCCGTCGATCGCCGCGTGCGCATCGTGGGCGTAGCGGGCGACGTCGTAGGGCTCGTGTGGATCGACGTGCCCGACCAGGTGGTGCGGGACACCCCCACGCTCAGCGGCAGTGGGCTGGTTCGTGATGCACTCGAGACCGCGATAGACCTGCATCGAATCGGCCGAGACGATCTCGCCCCCGATCAGCCCCGCGAGCGCGACGGCGATCGCCGATTTTCCGGAGGCGGTCGGACCGAAGATCGCGACGACGCGCCCGTCCATGGTCAGGCC
>CAJCBN010000300.1 GCA_903960645.1 uncultured Actinomycetes bacterium
CGGGGTGCCGGCCCAGCGCCAGTTGTTGACCTCAAGCTTGAGCGCCGCGAACGTGTCGGTCGTCGAGGTCGGCGGGACGCCCTCCTCCTGCAGGTAGCCCGGCACGGGTCCACCATCGACGTTGCCGGCCGTGTACTGGCCGCGCGCCGAGGCGACGCAGCGGATCGACTTCAGCGCCCGCTCCTTCTCGTCGCGGATCGAGTCGGCGTCGAAGATCGCGGGCGGCTCCATCGCGGTCAGCGCGACGAGCTGCATGACGTGGTTCTGGATGACGTCGCGGATCGCGCCCGACTGGTCGTAGTAGCCGGCACGCCCGCCTGTGCCGAGGTCCTCGGCGGCGGTGATCTGGACGTGGTCGATGTAACGGCGATTCCAGAGCGGCTCGAAGATGCCGTTCGCGAAGCGGAAGACGAGCAGGTTCTGCACCGTCTCCTTGCCGAGGTAGTGGTCGAGGCGCAGGATGTGCGACTCGTCGAAGGCGGCCGTCACCTCCTCGTTCAGCGCGATCGCCGAATGAAGATCGTGGCCGAAGGGCTTCTCGATCATCAGCACCGACTCGGGATCGGCGCTGCGGGCCAGTCCGACCTCGTGCAGCGACTGAGCAATCGGGCCGAAGAAGCGCGGTGCGACGGCGAGGTAGAAGAGCCGACGCGTGGGACCGCCGGCGGCCTTGTCGCCCGCCGCGAGGCGCTCCTTCAGCTTCGTGAACAGCGCGGGCTTCGTGAAGTCGCCCTGGATGTAGTCGCAGCGTTCCAGCAGCTTGTCGAGGATCGCCGTATCGACGGGCGTCCGGGAGTGCTGCGTGACGACGGCGATCATGTGCTCGCGGAAGTTGTGCTCCGGCATGCGCGAGCCGACGCCGAGCAGGCGGAAGCGCTCGGGCAGTCGCCCCTCGACGAAGAGGTTGTAGACGGCGGGCAGCAGCTTCTTGGCGGCGAGGTCGCCCGACGCGCCGAACAAGACGTAGGTGGCGGGCTTGACCTCCACCCCGGGAACGTCTGCGGCGAACGGGTTGTCGGGCTCGTGCGAATCGGTCATCGGGTGGCGCCTCCTGAGCGTGAAGCCTAACCCGTCACGAAAGCGGGCGGGGCTGGCTACCGCTCCGCCGCCAGTGCGCGTACGCTTCCCGGACAGACCGCGACCGTGAGCGTCGCGCGGAGAGGACGATTGCGGTGGGTGACGTTGCATTCCATACGGCGACGACGGTCGATGAGGCGCTGAGCCTCGTCGGCGACGGGTCGGACGCGAAGGTCGTAGCCGGCGGTTCTGACCTGATCGTGCAGGCCCGTGGCGGGCGCGACCTGCCTGCGAACGTCGTTGCGATCCACCGGATCGAGGCCCTGCGCGGCATCGACGCGTCGGGTGACCTGACGCTTGGTGCGCTCGCCTCACACGCGGACATCACCGCCAGCGCGGCGATCCGCAGCACGTGGACGGCTCTGGCCGATGCCTCGGCGATCGTGGGCTCCCACGCCACGCGCAACGTCGGCACGATCGGCGGCAACGTGATGAACGCCTCGCCGGCGATGGAGACCGGCGCTCCGCTGCTCGTCCTCGACGCCCGCGTCACGCTGCGCTCGGCGGCGGGTGGCGACCGGACGGTGCCGATCGACGAGCTGTGGACCGGCCCCGGTCGGACCTCCGCCCAGCCGGGCGAGCTCCTGATCGACGTCGTCGTCCCGTCCCTGCCGGCCCATTCTGGGAGCGCCTACGTGCGCCTCGAGTATCGCCGCGCGATGGAGATCGCGATCGTCGGCGCCAGCGCGTGCGTCACGCTCGACGGTGACGTCGTCACGTCCGCCGCTGTCGCCCTCACGGCCGTCGGGCCGACGCTGCTGCGCAGCCCGTCCGCCGCCGCCGCAGTCATCGGCACCACGGGCGACGCCGCTGCGCTGGCCGCGGTCGCCGCCGGCGCCTCGGCCGACGCCTCCCCGATCTCCGACCTGCGCGCCAACGAGGACTACCGGCGCGCGATGATCGGCGTGATCGCCAAGCGCGCCGTCGATGTCGCTATCCGCCGCGCCCGCGGCGAGGAGTTCCCCATTCCGGCCACGCCGGTCTTCATGGAAGGTTCCGCACGATGAAGCACGCCGCCACGCTGAACGTCAACGGGATGGCCTATCCCGTCGAGCTGGAGGGCGACGCGACCCTCCTCGACGCGATCCGTGAGGACATCGGGCTGACCGGCACCAAGACCGGCTGCGACGACTGCGAGTGCGGCGCGTGCATGGTCATGATCGACGGTCGCCCCGTCAACTCCTGCACGTACCTCGCCCTGCAGGCGCAGGGCTCGGAGATCACCACGGTCGAAGGACTGGCCGACGGCGACGAGCTGAGCGCCATCCAGTCCGCCTTCCTCGACCAGGGCGGCGTCCAGTGCGGCTACTGCACCCCGGGCATGCTGGTCTCGGCGCACGCGCTGCTCCGGCACAACCCGGACCCCTCGGAGGAGGAGATCCGCCTCGCGCTGAGCGGCAACCTCTGCCGTTGCACGGGCTACGCCAAGATCGCGGAGGCCGTGATGGCCGCCGCGAAGGCCACAGCCTGACCTCAGCGCGACGCTGACTGCAGTCACGGCAAATCTGGATCCGGATCCAAATCTGCCGGTTTTTGGCAAATCTGGATCCGGATCCAAATCTGCCGGTTTTTGGCAAATCTGGATCCGGATCCAAAAACGTCGTTAGACGGGCTGGTCTTGTCCGGCCGGGGTATGTCGGCCGTCCACCAGCTCGTCGTCGCCGCGACCCAGGATGGCCTTGCCCACCGCGGGGTAGAGGATCACGCTGAGCATGCCGGCGGCGATCAGGGCGGTCGAGCCGCTCTCGGTGATCGCCCCGGCGGCGAGTCCGACCGGCGCGGCGGCGATCAGGAGCGAGAGTGAGGTGGCCTGGAAGAGGCCGGTGCCGAGCGCCTCGCGTGGCGTCATCAGGCCGCGGTAGAGCAGGACAGGCAGACCGCGTACGAGCAGGAGTGCCAGCAGCAGAATCGGCACGAGCAGGGCGATCTCGAGGCTGTCGTCGAGCAGGGACAGGTTGAGGTTGATCCCGGTTGCGACGAAGAAGACGGGGATGAACACGCCGAAGGCGGCTCCCTCGAGCTTCTTCAGCTGCACGGTGTGGGCAAGCGCTTCGTGGCGACTGGCGCCAACGACGAGGCCGGCGGCGAAGGCCGCGAAGATGACTTCGATCTCGAAGCGGGTGGCAAGCGCAGCGAGCCCGAGCAGCAGCAGGAACGTGGCGCGGACGCGCAACTGGGCCGTCGTGTCCTCCAGCCGCTGGAGTCGGCGGCTGACGTGCGGGTTGTCGCTGCTGCGGAGGATCATGAGGGCCGCGACGGCGGCGACGATGATCAGGATGACGATCTTCCCGGCCTGGTGCAGGACGTCGGAGTCGGCCGGCGGGAACACGGTCGAAAGCAGGATCAGGGGCACGACCTCGGCGATCGCACAGGCACCGAAGATGACCTGGCCGAGTTCGGTCTGGAGGTACCCGGCGTCCTTCATGATCGGCAGCAGCACGCCGAGACCGGTCGCGGTCAGAATCACCATCAGATAGAGCGGCGAGACGTCCATCCCGACGGCAGACAGGATCGCGCCGACGAGGAGAGCGAGAGCCAGCGAGAGGACGTAGGCGAGCGCGAGTCGGACGATGCGCGGGTTGACGATCGCCCGCAGATCGAGTTCGAGTCCGGCGAAGAAGAGCAAGAGCGACACGCCGAGCAGCGCGAGCACCGCGATCACCTCGTCGTTCGGCGCGACGAGGCCAAGCGCGAGCGGTCCGAGCGCCACGCCGAGCAGGACCTCCAGCACGACGCTCGGCAGCGGCAGCCAGGGCACCAACGAGAGGGCCACGGGCGCCAGGGTGGCGGCGACGAACACGTAGAAGAGGCCCGTGAGCGTGAGTTCCATCGCGATGACGTTATCCTGAAGGTCCGTCGAGCTCCGGAGGCATACCGTCACGCGGGAGTACGCTGCCGGTATGCAGGTGTCCACCGTGCAGACGCTCCTCTACGACGCCGCCGGCGCGCGCGCGATCGATGCGCACGCCATCGACGACTGTGGCATTGCCGGTATCGACCTGATGCGCAGTGCCGCCGCGGCCGCCGAGCGGGTGGTGCGGGGACGGTTCCCGCACGCCCGTCAGATCGTGGTCGCCTGCGGGTCGGGCAACAACGGCGGCGATGGGTACGAGGTGGCGCGCCTGCTCCGGCAGCACGGGTGCGAGGCGCGGATCGTCCGCGTCGCGTCGCGCGCTGCGGCCGGCGACGCCGCCATCACGCTGGACGACGCAATCGCGGCAGGCGTACCGATTGATGAGCAGCCCGACGGTGACCTTGCCGATCTCCTCGGCAAGGCCGACCTGGTGATCGACGCGCTGCTCGGCACGGGCGCCACCGGCGCGCCGACGGGCGGCATCGAGACGGCGATCATGGCGATCCGCGA
>CAJCBN010000301.1 GCA_903960645.1 uncultured Actinomycetes bacterium
CCGATCAGCGCCTGGACGGAGTTGCTGGGCACCGCAACGCTGATGATCTTGCCGAGCACGATGGGGACCAGCAGCGTCATCAGGCTCGCACCCAGCGCGAGAATCGTCGTCCAGACGAATTCTCGGCGCCACGAGCGCCGCGCGGTCGCCAAGAGGCTCCGGGCTCTGACCGGCTCGGAGGGCAGCACTCGTTGGACGACGATGGCCTCGGTCTCGATGCCAGCGCCGAACGCATCGTCGACCGGGGTCTCGACGCGCGTGGCCAGAGCCATGGCCACGTACCGCGCGCCAGCGCTACCCGGCAGTCGCCGATGCTGCGGCCGGACGACGATCAGCGATCCTTCTGCATCGCGGCCGATGAATGCGTCCCCATCGCGCGTCCACCACCGACCCTCAAGGACGATCGAGCGCGACCGCGCCTGCGACGTACGCAGCAGGGCACCCACCTGAACGGCGAGGGGCGACTCCGGGTCCTTCTCGCCGGGAACGAAGGCGACGCCCTCGCTCTCGCACATCAGCCGTACCGCATCCGCAACGATGTCGCCCGTCAGGTCCAAGGCCTGCGAGTCGACGGCAGCCAACTCCTCACCGGCCTCGTGCACCAACTCGGCGTCGCGCAGGCCGAGCAGGGCAATGCGGGAGGCCTCGTCACCCAGCGAAGCGGTCGCCGCCGCACGGGCCAGCAGGTCGACGCGGCCGCCTTCGTCAACCGGAGCGGACTCAATGAGCGTATCGGGGATGGCCAGCGCGATCGTTGCACCGCCGGCGACGACCTCGCTGGACGCGGTGAGCACCTCTCCCGGCCCGAACGACCGCAGGGGAAACCGCCGGCCACGTCCGTCGGCACCCGCCCAGAACACGTCGACCCGGCCCTCGAGCACTCGCCACGCCATCGCTCCGGCATCGCACCGCCACGGGAGCGACGCATCCACGCGCCGCGTGCCGTCCGCTCCGGCCAGCCCAACCTCGGCCGCCGTCGCGGGAACGAGCACGTTCCGTCGCGCGGCATACTCCGTGGCCATCAGCTCTCCACCAGCGTGCGATAGAGACCGTCCATCTGGAGCAGCTCGTCGTGCGTCCCGCTCTGCACCACCGCGCCCTTGTCCAAGACCAGGATCAGGTCGGCATCGCGGATCGTGGAGAGCCGATGGGCGATGACCAGCGTCGTGCAGCCACGACGCCGGAGCTCGTTGTCGATGCGGACCTCCGTCAGCGCATCGAGAGAGCTCGTGGCCTCATCGAGCACCAGGATCGTCGGGTCCAACGCCAGCGCTCGCGCGATCTCCAGCCGCTGGCCCTGACCGCCGCTGAAGTTGCGTCCACCCTCGTCCACCGCGGACTCGTAGGCCTCCGGGCGCGAGGTGATCACGTCGTCGATGTGGGCATCCTGAGCCGCGACCGTCGCACGCCCCGCCTGAATGGAGGGGTCCCAAAGCGTGAGGTTGTCGCGCACCGTCCCCTTGAACAGGAGGATCGACTGGTCGACGAGCGCGAGCGATGAGCTCAGGACGGCGCCGGGGATCTCGTCACGCGGCACGCCATCGAGCAGGATGGTGCCCGACCAGGGTCGCTCGAGTCCGGTCAGCAGCCGGGACACGGTCGATTTGCCGGCTCCGGAGGTGCCGACGAAGGCGATCCGATGGCCCGGCTCCACCGTGAACGACAGCCCCTTAAGCAGCGGCGGACCACCGGGGTTGTAGCCGAACACGACGTCGCGGAACTCCACGTGCCCCTGCAGCTTGGCGGCCGCCGACGTCGGCTCGGTCGTGTCACCCGCCGTCACGACCGGCACCGACGAACGCAGTCCGTCCGTCTCGGGCTCCTGCTCGAGCACATCGTCGATCTTGGGCAAGACGGCCCGGAACTGCAGGAGCGAATTCCCCACCTGCACCAGGAGGCCGAAGGGCGCGAGGAACCCCGCGGCCAGCACCTGCAGGGCGACGAGCCCGCCCAGGGAGAGGTCGCCGTTGAGAACCTGGAAGCCCCCGATGCCCAGCACGGCAGCCGAGGCGAGGATGTTCAGGAAGCTCGGCAGAGTCGCGAAGACCTGGTTGGCTGCCGCGGTCTCCTGGCGGACGCTCACGACGCGCGCCGACTGGCCGCCGAAGCGCGTGAAGAGCTCCTGCTCCGCGCCGGTCGCCTTGATGAACTCGATCGCGGACAGCCCCGACGCGACAACGGCCGAGAGCTTGCCCTCCTCCTGCATGAGCAGCTCCTGCCGCTCGGTCTGGCGGCGTGCCATCGCGCGCAGGATCGCGAAGTTCAGCACCCCGATCACGAGCGCCGCCACGGCCGCCACGGGACTCAGCACCAGCATCGCGACGAAGTAGAGGACGATCGA
>CAJCBN010000302.1 GCA_903960645.1 uncultured Actinomycetes bacterium
GCGGCCCGACTGGCAGCCCTCACCGCAGGCTCAGGCGGCGATCGACACCGCCCTCGCCAACGGTCGCCCGCCGCAGTTCCTCGTCGCGTCGTTTGACGGCGCCGCCGACATCGACATGTACGGCACCTGGCTGCCGCTGGGTGAGGAGCTCGGCGCGCGTTTCACCTTCTTCGTCAGCGGCATCTACCTGCTGCTGCCTGAACGCGCCACCGAGTATCTGCCGCCGGGCAAGCCGGCCGGCTTCTCGAACCTCGGCGGCTACGCCGAGCTGGCTGGGTCGAAGAGCGCCAGAGAGAACCTCTACGACAACTTCCGCGCGTTCGACGTGGCGCGCATGCTGGGCAACGAGATCGGCTCGCACTACGTCTCGCACATCTGCGAGGAGTCGAACGCCTGGACCACGGACGATTGGGTTAGCGAGCAGTCGCAGTGGGAGCGCCTGATGCTGAACGCGACCGAGGTCAACGCCCTCAAGCAGCCGATCAGCACGGTGCTGACGAAGGACGACTTCCACGGCGGCCGGTCGCCGTGCCTGATGGGTGACAAGCCGGCGCTGTACCGTGCGATGAGCCAGCTCGGCTACGAGTACGACGCCAGCCAAGAGGGCATCCTCGGCCAGTGGCCGGCCAAGCAGCAGGGCCTGTGGAACTTCTCCCTGCCCTCGATCCCCCGGGTCGGCTCCAAGTACGCGACGCTGGCGATGGACTACAACTTCTACTTCAACCACGGCAAGACGGATGATCCGGCGAAGCTGAAGACGCTTGAGAACTGGACGTACCGGAGCTACATGGGTGCGCTCAACGGCCTGTACACGTCCAACCGCGCCCCGCTCAGCATCGGGTCGCACTTTGCCACGTGGAACCACGGCGTCTACAACCGCGCGCTCGAGCGCACGCTGCGCAAGGCGTGCACGAAGCCCGAGGTGGCCTGCGTGGACTACATCACGCTGGCCCGCTGGCTCGATCAGCAGACGCCGGCCCAGCTGGCGAAGTGGAACGCCGGCGACTTCCCGACGGCGCCCTAGCGGCGGTCGCCCGCGGGCGGCGCGGATCAGCGATACTGGCCGTGGATGGCCAGCGACCGGGCACCTGAGCAGGACGTCGACGTGCTGATCGTGGGCGCGGGCATCGGTGGCCTGACGACGGCGCTCGCGCTGCACCGCCGCGGCATCCGCTGCCGGATCCACGAGAGCACACGCGAGCTCCGACCGCTGGGCGTCGGGATCAACCTGCTGCCGCACGCGATGGCGCAGCTCGAGCAGCTGGGCGTGGCCGACGCGGCGACGGCGATCGCCGTGCAGACCGCCGAGCTCGCGTACTACAACCGCCACGGCCAGCTGATCTGGAGCGAGCCGCGCGGGCGCCTCGCCGGGTATCCGGCGCCGCAGCTGTCGATCCACCGCGGGCAGCTGCAGCTGCTGCTGCGGGACGCGGTCGTCGAGCGGCTCGGGGCGGATGCAATCGTCATGGGGCAGGCGCTGACGGATATCACGAGCGACGCCGCCGGCGCCGCGGCGACGTTCGCCCTGCGCGACGGTGGCGCGGTGACCGTGCGCGCGCCGATCGCCGTGGCGGCCGACGGCATCCACTCCGTGGCCCGCGCCCGTCTGCATCCCGGCCGTGGTGCGGTCGGCTACGGCGGGCGCATGCTGTGGCGGGCGACGACGCGGGCGCGGCCGTTCCTGACGGGGCGCACGATGATCATGGCCGGGCACTCGCGGCAGAAGTTCGTCTGCTACCCGATCACCGAGCCCGACGCCGAGGGGCTGCAGACGATCAACTGGATCGCCGAGCTGGCGGTGGAGCAGGACACGCCGCCGGCGCAGGACTGGTCGCGCCGAGTCGAGACCGCCGTGTTCCGGGAGCCGTTCGCCGACTGGCACTTTCCGTGGCTTGACGTCCCCGCGCTGATCGACGGTGCCGAGGCGGTGTACGAGTACCCCCTGACCGATCGCGATCCGCTCGACCGCTGGCACGACGGCTGCGTGACGCTGCTCGGTGACGCCGCCCACGCGATGTACCCAATCGGGTCGAACGGCGCGTCGCAGAGCATCCTCGACGCGCTGGCGCTGGCGGACGCCGTCGCCGCACACGGCGCCACGCCGGCAGCGCTCGCGGCCTACGAGGCGGAGCGGCGCGAACCGACCACGCGCATCGTGCTCGCCAATCGCGGCAACGGCCCCGAGCAGGTGATGGAGCTCGCCGAGCAACGCGCCCCCGACGGCTTCGCTGCCATCGACGATGTGATCGCTCGCCGCGAGCTCGAGGACATCGCGGCCCGGTACAAGCAGCTGGCGGGCTTCGCCATCAACCAGGTGGAGGCACCATGACACCCGAGTTCGAACTGATTGCGACCGCCGTCGCCGAGCTGGCCGAGCCGTACCCCATCGGTCCGACCGAGGCCGGGCTGCGCGAGGCGATCCCGATCGTCGGCGGCACGGTGGAGGGGCTGCTGCTGAACGGGCGCATCGAGCCGGGTGGGGTGGACTGGTGCCTGACGCGCGCCGACGGCGTTGCCGAGGTCTGGGCGCGCTACGCGATTCGCTGCGACGACGGCGCCAACGTGATGGTCACCAACGCGGGACCGGTGCATCCGCAACCGGACGGCAC
>CAJCBN010000303.1 GCA_903960645.1 uncultured Actinomycetes bacterium
CCAGGTGGAGCGCCGCGCGTTCACCATCACCGAGAGCGGCAGATCCAAGATGGCATTCACCGGCACGAGTCCGCCGGCCCGGTAGAACAGTTCGGCCGCCAACAGTTGCGAGTGCCCGGTGCCGAAGACATGCCACAGGCCGCCGCTGATGATGCAATCGGCAATCCGCGCGGCGGCGGCGTTGAGCGTGGGCAGTTGCTCGTCGTGCACGCGCCGCAGCAGCGAACTGACGGTGTTGAGGTATTCGGCGGCGAAGGGACTCATCAGCTGCCACCGCTGAGTGGAGTTACGTTGCCAAGGAGCACCGGGTTTACCGCCTTGAGCGAAGGAGCAGGGGTGTCGCGCGAATGGCTTCCAGAGCCAGTCGTGGCGAGTCACTCGTGCGCATGACCGTGAGGTCGTCGGCGAGCGTGCCGGTATCGGAGAGGAAGCGAGCAAGCACCGCCGGAGGAACCCGCTCAAACAGCCGGTAGAACGTCTCCGGCCCGCGCTCCGGGCGGCTGCGCAGGTACGACAGGAAGATGGCGTCGAGCGCGACGGTGCGCGGATTCCGCACGGCGGGCGGCTCGGCGAATCCCCCGCTGCGCAATGCGGCAACCACGCGCGGCGCGAAGTCGCGGACGAAGCGCTGCACGGCGAGAAAGGCATACCCGCTCGACGGTTTGACGTGGCCTCCCGCGGTGCCGATGCGCACGATTCGTGGGCTCGGCCATGCGTCGAAGGGCTCCGTCGTCATCGGGATCACGCCACTCTCGTGCGAGATCGTCTGGAACGCGACGCCGGGGTGGCTGCGCGCGAGCCAGGCCTCGATCGCTTCCTCATAGACGTCCTCCGGCAGTGGATGCTCGGTGAAAAACGTGCTCTCGACCAGCGCTGTGTGCGCATCAAAGGGCAGTACGTACACGAAGTGGATCCCGTAGGCCTGTGAGACATCGAAGTCCATGAGCGTTGCCGTATCGACGTCGAATACTGGCTCCGCACTGCGGACGACGCGGCCGCGGAAGTGCTGCAACAGGTTGACGTCGACGTCGTCAGCGGGAGCGCGCGTCAACAACGGCGGCCGCGAGTCCATCGCGAGGCGCGCGCGCAGCACGCCCGCGCTGGTGTGGGCCTCGACGTAGGAGCCGCGATCGTCGAGGTGCTCAACCGTCACACCGAGAGCGAACTCAACGCGCTGATCAGCGAGTCGTTCGAGAGCGAGCTCGTAAAAACGTTCGCCGGGAATTCTGCAGTAGGTGATCGGCGACGCGGAGCGCAACACCTCGGCGGTGCCGTTGCGGACACGCCATCGACTCCAGCGGTGGGTCACCGCGGCCTCGAACGCGTGCGGCACGAGATCGTAAAAACACCACGTACGGTCTGCGCCGCTCAGCGTCTCGCGGGGATCGACGAGCAGGATCCTCGCGGTGTCCGGCAGGCCCGCGTCCAGCAGTGCTACCGCGAGCGAGAGCCCCGAGAGCCCCGCACCCGCGATGAGCACGTCGGCATCGAGGGCGGGCTCCTCGTGAGGCTGAG
>CAJCBN010000304.1 GCA_903960645.1 uncultured Actinomycetes bacterium
CCGATCGGCAGCACCGACGTGCCGGTGGGCACCGACGGTCGCTCCGGCACGGCACGCTGGAACCTGCGTCTGCGCCAGCGGCTCCTGCTGCCCGGCGTCTTCCGCCTGCGCGCCACCGTCACCGACGGCGCCGGCAACATCGGTACGTCCGACGTGCGTCTGCTCCGCGTGCAGCGTGCGGTGCAGGCGCGCATCATCTACTCCCTGCCCGACGCGGGCAAGGTGATCGGCCTCAGCTTCGACGACTGCGGCAGCGACGCCGATATGCAGCGCATCGTCAACGCCTTCCGGCAGGCCAAGGCGAAGACCACGTTCTTCTGCAACGGCGTCAACGTGCGTGGCAATGTCCGCGCCGATCGGGCGGCTCTGGCCGCCGGCAACACGATCGGCTCCCACACCTGGTCCCATCCCGAACTGCCACGCCTGTCGTACGCCGAGCAGGTCAGCCAGATTCAGGGCGACACCGACATCTGGTGGCGCACCGCCAAGGCCGCGCCGATGCCGTTCTTCCGGCCGCCGTACGGCCTCCACGACGCCACGACCGTGCGCGCGGTTGGCGACGCCGGCTTTGCCTGGCTCGTGCTCTGGAACGTCGATCCGTCCGACTATCTGATGCCCGCCCGTGACGAACTCGTCCGCCGCGTCGTCAAGAACGCCCGGCCCGGAGCGATCGTCGTGCTGCACGCCAACGCGAATACCGCCGCCGCCGTGCCCGACATGATCCGCGCGCTGCGCGCCAAGGGGCTCGAGCCGAAGTCCCTCGACGAGATGTTCGGCTCCGCCGCGTACCTCGCACCCGTCAGCGGGTGACGTCGACCGGGCCAGCACCGGCCCCGTAGCCGCGGCCGTGCAGCACGGCGCGCGAGGCCGTCGCCTTGGCGTGCGCCGCCGCCTCGGGCAGCGGCATGCCGCCGCCAAGCAGCGTGGCGAGCGTGGAGGCGTAGGTGCAGCCGGCGCCGTGCGTCGTGGCGACCGGATGCCGCACTCCGGGTAGCTCATGGACCCCCTCAGCGGTGCAGAGCACGTCGGCCGCCGACGGACCGTGCCCACCCGTCACGATCACCGCGCAGCCGCACAGGTCATGGATCGCCGTGGCCAGTTCGCGGGCATCTTCCGATGCGCTGTCGGCCAAGAGCTGCGCCTCGAAGAGGTTCGGCGTCGTGACCGTCGCCAAGGGCAGCAGGCGCTCCCGCACGAGTCGGACGGCGTCAGCGTCGAGGAGGCTGGCACCCGACTCGGCCCGCATCACCGGATCGACCACGATCGGCACGAGCAGCGTGGGATCCAGCGTGGCGAGCAGGTCCGCGACGGCCGCCACCACGTCAGCCGAGCCGAGCATGCCCGTCTTGATTGCGTCGACGCCGATGTCGTCGATGACCACGCGGGCCTGCTGGACCACGAACGCCGGCGGCACCGGATGCACTCCGTGCACGCCGAGCGTGTCCTGGGCGGTCAGCGCGGTAATCGCCATCAGCGGGTAGCCGCCAGCGGCGACAATCGCCTTGCTATCCGCCTGAACGCCGGCCGCGCCGCCCGAGTCGCTGCCGGCGATGGTGAGCACGCGCGGTGCGGTATCGAGCGCATCCAGCAGTCCACGCACGGCCTCAGCCGGGTCCACAGCCTCGGCAAGCTCGCGCACGGCGGCGATCCGACGTACCCCCAGCGCGGCGGCTCGGCGCACGCGCTGCGGGTCGAGGCCACCCAGCGCGAACCACGGGATCGTCGCCTCGTGCACCGCAGCCACGGCGGCCGCGAGCCCGGTGGGTTCCCGATCGGGCTTCGTGGGTGTAGCCCAGAGCGGGCTGACGGAGGCGTAGTCCGCACCTTCGGCGGCGGCCTGCGCGAGCGCCTCGCCGCCCCGGCTGGTGCGACCGACGATGGCCTCGGGCCCCACGATCGCCCGCGCCCAGGCGAGCGTGCCGTCGTCCTGCCCGAGGTGCACGCCGTCTGCGTCGACCAGGGCCGCGAGCTCAGGATCGTCGTTGATGATCAGCAGGGCACCCGCTTCGCGGGCGGCAGCGGCGCAGGCTCGGCCGGCGGCGATCAGCCCCTCACGATCGAGCGTGCGATCGCGCAGCTGGAAGACGGTGGCGCCGGCGGCGGCGCAGCGGGGAATCGCCTCCGCCAGCGTGCCCGAGCGCAATGCCGCTGGACCGATCACGTAGAGCTGCGAGTCCTCAAGGATGCGCAGGCGCTCGGCCCGCGTCCTCATGCGGCGGTGCCCGGTCCCAGATCGGGACGGCCCGCATCCGGAGTGGAGGCGTTGGCGTAGCGACGTCGCGGGACGCGGCCCGCGCCAGCGGCGAGCCACCCGGCCTCGACCGCGAGGCGGAAGGCACGCGCCATCTCCACCGGCTGCTCCGAGCGGCTGATGGCGGTCGCGGCCAGAATCGCGTCGCAGCCGAGCTCAAGTGCAAGGGCCGCGTCGGAGGCAGTGCCGATACCGGCGTCGAGCACGACCGGGACGGTGACCGCCTCGCGGAGGAGCGAGATCGCGTGGGGGTTGAGGATGCCGAGGCCACTGCCGATCGGCGAGCCGAGCGGCATGACCGCGACGCAGCCCGCCTCCTCCAGCTGCCGCGCGAGGATCGAGTCGTCGCTGGTGTACGGGAAGACCTGGAAGCCGTCCGCAACCAAGGTGCGCGCCGCCTCGAGCGTGCCGATCGGATCGGGCAGGAGCGTCTGCTCGTGGCCGATCACCTCGAGCTTGACCCAGTTCGTGTCCAGCGCCTCGCGGGCCAGCTGCGCCGTGGTCACGGCCGCGGCCGCGGTGTAGCAGCCCGCCGTGTTCGGCAAGACGCGCGCACCGGCCGCCGTGATCGCCTCGAGCAGTCCCGGCGGCGCCTGTTCGATCCGCCGCATCGCGACGGTGACCATGTCGGCACCGCTCGCCGCCAGTGCGGCGCTGAAGGTGGGGAGGTCGGCAAAGCCGCCGGAGCCCAGGATCAGCCGCGAGGTGAGGTGCTCACCCGCAACTTCCCAATGGCGCTCATCCACCGGCGGTTGCACGAACCACCTCCACGACATCATCAGCGCTGACGGGCACCTCGGCCCAGACGGCCCGGGGCACGACCGCGCCGCCGTGGGCGATCGCCACGCCGCGCTCGTCGTCGTCGAGGCCGCACAGCCGGGCGACGTCGAGGATCGTCGCGCCGTCGGATACGTCGCGCGGAGCGCCGTTGACAACGACGGTGATGCGCGGGACTCCGTTTGTGGGTTCCATACGAGCTTCCTCCGCTGGTCTCAGCCAGATCAGGTTCCGCGGTCGCAGGGCGCACCCTGCCTCTCAGTCCCCGCTGGGACTCCCGCGCTCTGTGCTGCACCATAGACGACGACCGACGACTGCGCACGACACCTGCTGATACCCTCCGCGGGCTGTCATCTGCGGCAGTTACACGATTCAAGGAGCTGGTCCGAAGCGATGTCCACGTTCTTCGGCGAACACGCCGTGCTGATCGCGCTCATCTGTGGCGCGATCACTGTCATCTACGGTCTGATCCTGACCCGCTGGGTCCTCTCGAAGCCCGATGGCGACGAGAAGATGCGCGAGATCGCGGCAGCCATTCAAGAGGGCGCCTCGGCCTACCTCAGCCGCCAGTACCGCACCGTCGCGATCGTCGCGGTGGTGCTTGCCCTGATCCTGCTGTTCGTGCCGGATCTCGGTGGCTGGAGGGTCGCCGTCGGCTTCCTGATCGGCGCCATCCTGTCGGCCGCCGCTGGCTTCATCGGCATGAACGTCGCCGTGCGAGCCAACGTGCGCACCGCCGAGGCAGCCAAGAAGGGCCTCGGCCCGGCGCTCGACGTGGCCTTCAAGGGCGGCACCGTCACCGGCATCCTCGTCGTGGGCCTCGGCCTCATCGGCGTCGCCGGCTACTACGGCATCCTGCTCGCCACCGGGACAGAGCAGTCCGCGGCGCTGTACGGCCTCGTCGGCCTCGGCTTCGGCGGCTCGCTGATCTCCGTCTTCGCCCGCGTGGGCGGCGGCATCTTCACGAAGGGCGCCGACGTCGGCGCCGACCTCGTCGGCAAGATCGAGGCCGGTATCCCCGAGGACGACCCGCGTAACCCGGCCGTGATCGCCGACAACGTCGGCGACAACGTCGGTGACGACGCCGGCATGGCCGCCGACCTCTTCGAGACCTACGCGGTCTCGCTGGTCGCCGCCATGCTGCTGCTCAGCCAGCTGACCGACGGCAACGAGGCGCTCGTGGGCCTGCCGCTGATCCTCGGCGGTCTGTCCGGCCTGGCCTCGATCGTGGGCACCCTGTTCGTGCGCGTCAAGGAGGGCGGCTCCGTCATGGGCGCGCTCTACCGCGGCGTGCTGATCTCCGCCGTCATCTCGGCGATTCTGTTCATCCCGGCCATCTTCGGCCTCGACAAGCAGATCATGGCCAACGCGGCCGCGCTCGGTGATACCACGACCGGCAAGATCTTCGCCTGCGCGATGATCGGCCTGATCATCACCGCGCTCCTGATGGCGATCACCGAGTACTACACCGGCACGAAGTGGAAGCCGGTCCAGGAGGTCGCAGAGGCCTCGACCACGGGCCACGCCACGAACATCATCGCGGGTCTCGGCTTCTCCATGCAGGCCACCGCGCTGCCCGTCGTCGTCATCGGCGGCGGCATCCTGATCTCCAACTGGCTCGCCGGCCTGGCGGGTATCGCCATCGCCGTCGTCGCCATGCTCTCGATGGCGGGTGTGATCATCGCCCTCGACGCGTTCGGTCCGGTTACGGATAACGCCGGTGGCATCGCCGAGATGGCGGGGCTCCCGGAAGAGGTACGCAGCAAGGTGACCGACCCGCTCGACGCGGTCGGCAACACCACGAAGGCCGTCACGAAGGGCTATGCGATCGGCTCCGCCGCGCTCGCCGCCGTGATCCTGTTCGCCTCGTACAAGGACGAGCTGGTCCTGAAGCTGACCGAGGGCGGCAAGGGTGCGATCGCCGAGAGTCTGCGCTTCGACCTCGCCGATCCGTGGGTGATCGTCGGCCTCCTGGTCGGCGGTGCCATGCCGTTCGTGTTCGCATCCTTCTGCATGAGCGCCGTCGGCAAGGCCGGCAAGGCGGTCGTCGAGGAGGTGCGCCGGCAGTTCCGCGAGAAGCCGGGCATCATGGACTACAGCGAGCGTCCCGAGTACGGCACGTGCGTCGACATCGTCACGCGCGTCGCGCTCCGCGAGATGCTCGTCCCGGCCGCGATCCCGATCGTGATTCCGATCCTGGTCGGCCTGCTCGTGATCTGGACGGACAGCGCCCTGCAGATGCTGGGCGGACTGCTCGTGGGCACGATCGTGACCGGTCTCTTCCTCGCCATCTCGATGACCTCGGGCGGCGGCGCCTGGGACAACGCGAAGAAGCTGATCGAGGACGGCGCCCATGGTGGCAAGGGCTCGATCGCGCATCAGGCCGCCATCACCGGCGACACGGTCGGCGATCCCTACAAGGACACCGCCGGCCCGGCCATCAACCCGATGATCAAGATCGCCAACATCGTGGCCATCCTGATCATCCCCGCGCTGGTCGCACTGGTCTAAGCGGTACGGCTCCCTCCGCGCAGTGCGCGGAGGGAGCCGATTCCCGCTCTGGCCGTGCCGGCGACGGCGTTGGCTGTCCCCGGGCGACCGCCCGGAGACACATCACGCGCAGCCAAGGCCCAGGCCGGACATCCCTTTCGGCGTAGCCGCCCGGACGTCAGATGCCGGCGAGCAGACCGCCGTCGACCGGCAGGGCGACTCCCGTCACCCACGCCGCATCGTCGGAGCCGAGGTAGACGAACGCGCTGGCGATATCCGCCGGCGTGCCCAGTCGGCCGATCGGGTGGAGCCCCGTCGCGAAGGCGCGCACGGCGTCGGGGTCGTCCTGATCCGCTAGGAACGTCTCGAGCATCGGCGTCTCGGTGAAGCCCGGGC
Source organism: uncultured Actinomycetes bacterium (assembly GCA_903960645.1). GTDB lineage: Bacteria > Actinomycetota > Thermoleophilia > Gaiellales > F1-60-MAGs149 > F1-60-MAGs149. The sequence continues at coordinate 5,915 of CAJCBN010000304.1, forward strand.
AGACGCAGTTGGCGCGAATGCCGTGCGGTGCACCGTCGATAGCGATGCACTTCGTGAGCATCACGACGCCAGCCTTGGTGGCGCAGTAGGCGGCCTGGTTGGCGCTGCCGTCCAAGCCGACGACCGAGCCGGTCAGGAGGACGGTGCCCTGCGAGGCCTGCAGGTGCGGCCAGGCGGCGCGCACGAAGCGGTGGACACTGGTGAGGTTGATCGCGACGGTGTCATCCCAGGCCGCATCGTCCAGCTCGGCGAGCGTGCCGACAGCGGGACGGGCGGCGTTGAGCACGAGCAGGTCAAGGCCGCCGAGGCGCTCGACCGTGGTCTGCACTGCCGCAGCGATCTGCGCACCGTCACGGATGTCGGCCGTGACATCGCCGCCCTCGCGATCCACGTTGACGACCTCGGCACCCTCGGCGCGAAAGCGCTCGACGATGCCCGCGCCGATCCCGGATGTGCCTCCGGTGATCAGCGCCCGCTTGCCCTGCAATCGGTTTCCCATGGCCGCGATTCTATCGCCATGTGGGGCGTGTGCAGACGCGCTGGATCAGAGCGCGAGGACGCGCAGCACCACGGGTGGGCCGGCGCAGACGCCGGTCCCCTCGATCGCGCTGAGCGCGCGGCGGGCGGCGCCCTCGGGCGCGGGATGCGTGACGATCACGAGCTGAGCACGCCCCTCGGCGGCCCGCTGGACGACCGAGTCGATGGAGACGGCCTCATCGGCGAGGATGGCCGCGATCCGGGCGAGGACGCCTGGCTCGTCCTTGACGTCGAGGCGCAGGTAGAGCGCGGACTCGACGGCATCGGCCGGGACGAGCGGGAGATCCCGGAACACGCCTGCGGTGCGCGGGAAGCCCGTGCCGGAGGTGCCGAGCACACCCATCAGATCGCCGATCACGGCGCTCGCAGTCTCGTCGCCGCCGGCACCGGGGCCGACGAGCGTGACCTCGCGGATGGCGTCGCCGCGCAGCATCACGGCGTTGAAGGAGCCGTTGACGGCACTCAGCGGATGCGCGTGGGGAACGAGCGTCGGCGCCACTCCGACGACGACGCCGGCGTCGACGCGTCGTGCTTGGCCGATCAGCTTGACGCTGTAGCCCAGATCGTCGGCGAAGGCCACGTCGAGGGACGCCAGGCGATCGATGCCCTCGTGCGGCACGTCGTCGATGGTGACCTCGGTGTGGAACGCGATGGAGGCGAGGATGGCGACCTTGGCCGCGGCGTCGCCACCGGTGACGTCCTCGGTGGGATCGGCCTCGGCGTAGCCGAGCCGCTGGGCCTCGGCAAGAACGGTGGCGTAGTCGGCGCCCTCGGCCATCTTCGAGAGCATGAAGTTGGTGGTGCCGTTGACGATGCCCAGAACGGCGGTGACCTCGCTGGCGATCATCGACTCACGCAGCACCTTGACCACCGGGATGGCCGCGCAGACGCTCGCCTCGAAGCGGAGCTGAACCCCGTTGGCCTCGGCGGCCGCGAACAGCTCGGCGCCGTGGCGCGCGAGCAGCTGCTTGTTGGCGGTCACCACGGACTTGCCCGCGGCGAAGAGCTCCAGCATCCACTCGCGGGTCGGGGAGACGCCGCCCATCACCTCGGCGACCACGGCGATCGTGGGGTCGTCGCGGATGGTGTCGAAGCTATCGGTCAGCAGTCCGGGGCGCGGGGTCGACGTGCGCGGCGCCGAGACGTCGCGCACCAGCGCACGGCGCACCTCAACCGGAGCGCCGACGACGCGCTCCACGTCAACCGCGCGGGCGGTGAGGAGGCGATCGACGGCCGAGCCGACGGTGCCGTAGCCGAGAAGGCCGATGCCGATGGGAGTGCTGTTCATCTGACGCCGCAGGGTAGCGGTCGGGTACGGTTCATGGCGCATGTCGGCGAGCAACCGCACCCTGGGCCTGATCCGGCGCTATCGGGATCGTCTGCCCGCCTTTGACGAGGCCAGCATCGTCTCGATCGGCGAGGGGGGCGACGCCGCTGATCCACGCTCCCCGGCTCGGCGATCGTCTGGGCGTCAACCTCTATCTCAAGTACGAGGGGCTCAACCCGACGGGTTCGTTCAAGGACCGCGGCATGACCACCGCGCTCTCGGCCGCCAAGCAGGACGGCGTGCAGGCGGTGATCTGCGCGTCCACCGGCAACACCTCCGCCTCCGCTGCCGCCTACTCGGCGCGCGCGGGTATCCGCTGCGTCGTGGTCATTCCCGGCGGCAAGGTCGCGCAAGGCAAGCTGGCTCAGGCGCAGATCGCCGGCGCCGCGGTTGTCCAGATCGACGGCTCCTTCGACGACGCGCTGCGGATGGTGCGACTGATGAGCGACGAGCATCCGATCACGCTGGTCAACAACCTCAATCCGTACCGGCTCGAGGGGCAGAAGACCGCGGCCTGGGAGATCATCGAAGACCTCGGGCACGCACCGGAGTGGATGTGTCTGCCCGTCGGCAACGGCGGCAA
>CAJCBN010000305.1 GCA_903960645.1 uncultured Actinomycetes bacterium
CCGGCACGACCGGTCGCGGCACGTACTCTCTCCGGACGCCCGCCAAGGGCAACGGCAGCACACGGCCGGCCGCGCTGACGCTTTTCAAGAAGGGCGACTACGTCGTACGCGCCGCGTCACTCGGGTTCTTCGGCGCGACGCGCGCACAGACCGTGATCGGCCAATCGACGATGCTCCTGCGTGGCACCGGCGGCGCGCTGCTGTGCCTCGCCGTCACCGGCACGCCCTCCGGCTCGACGTACGTCATCCGCGGCGGCACCGGTGCGGCCGCGAAGCTGACCGGGGACGCCTCGAGCTCGCGCCTTCAGGTCCGCGCGAAGTCACCCAAGCCGCCGAAGTCGGGCAAGCAGTCGTTCAAGGGCAAGCGCCAGCAGAAGCCGATCCGCAGCAACGCGATGATCGCGGCGGCGACCGCGAAGGCCACGCCGCTACCTGCGGACTGCGTCGCTCTGAAGCGTTACCTCCCGTAGCCCCGCCTAGCGCTTGAAGCCGAGCCAGCCGTCCGGACCCGGCTCGGCCACCGGCTGATCCCGGCGCTTGGCCAGCGTGTACGTCACCTTGTCGGCGAAGTACAGGAGCGGCAGCATCGCCGCCGTCAGTATGGCTGCCTGCAAGATATCCGCGTTGATCGTGCGCTCGCCGCCGGACAAGAGGAAGCGGGAGATCACGAACCACATCAGGCCGAAGATAGGCGCCCGAATCAGCGAGCGGCGCAGCGTCGGATACGGCACGGGGCGACGGGCGCGTGCGGCCGTGGAGCGGCCCTTGCCCTTCGACGAGCCCTTGCCCTTGCCTTTGGTGGGCGTCTCGTCGGGCTGCGACGCCTTGATCTCGCGCTGCGGGGACTCGGGACGCTCGACGCCGTGGCGGCGATACCGCTCCTCGCGCTCGCGTTGCTTCTTCTTGGCCATGGCGGCAGCATAGACAGGCGGGGCCGTTCGCTTCCGCTCGGGCGCCCGGTACACTCCCCGACATGGCGACGATGGAGCAGCAGCGGATCAGTTGGGGCGAGCTGCGCGAGCGCGCGCACGCCCTTCGGCTGAAGTCCCTCAAGGCCGGCGAGCCGGGCCTCAGCGTCCGCGTCAGCGACCTCTTGGAGACGCTGCCCCTGCCCTACGATCCCGAGCCGCTGCCCGACGACGCCACGCAGGAGGAGATCCTCGAGGCCGAGCGCGAGCCGCTCGACTTTGCCGAGGACGTCCTCAAGCGCCACGGTGTGCGCACGCGTCCCGCGCCGGGCGACGTTGGCGAGGGCGGCGTCGTCGTCCTGCGCCCGTCCAACCGCTACGCCATCCAGGGTGCCGTCGGTATCGGCCTGCTGGCACTGCTCGCCGGCGGCGTCCTCAGCAAGATCGCCTTCATCGGCTTCCTGCCGTTCGTCGTCGTTGGCGTGTGGATCGCCTGGCGCCAGATGCACCGGCTCGACCGGTGGGTGCCGCGTGTCGTGCCGCGCGGGCGCATTCTCGGCGCCCTGCTGATGATCGTCCTGCTCGCGATCTCCGCGCTCGTCGTCGTCCAGCCCGCTCGTGACTGGGCGCGTCAACGCGGCGACGTCCGGAACGCGGTCGCGCTTTCCGTCCAGGCCGAGGCGCAGCTCGCCGCCGGCGACCTCGGTGGTGCCCGCGCCTCCGTCGACGGCGCCCTCCAGGCGGCGCCCGAGCTCGGCCAGGTGATTGCCACGTCGCAGAAGGTGATGGTCGCCCAGATCAACGCGAACACCGCAGCGCAGCTGCAGGCTCAGGCCGTCACCCAGAGCGCCTACGACCGCGGACTGGCCGCCTCTGCCGATCGGCGCTGGTCCGAGGCGATCACGGACCTGACCGCCGCCGGCGCCTACGCCGACGCGCCCACGCAGCTCGCCGAGGTGCGTCGCGCCGCTGCCGAGGCGTCGCTCCGCAGTGCGCGTACCGCACTGGCAGCCGGTGAGGCCGCGAAGGCCTTCGACCTCTACAGCCAGGCGATCACGTTCGATCCGACCGCAGCCGACCGGGCCCTCGTGGCCCGCATCGGCAAGGCGCTGCGCGCCGGCTCGTAGCCGCGCTGCGCCGACCGGGCTACGCTTCCGCCCCGCGTGGACCTCGACGTCATCTTCCTCGGCACCGCCGGCTCGGTGCCCTCTGCAACCCGCCAGACCGCGGCGACGCTAATCCGTCGCGGTGGTGAGCGCATCCTCGTGGACTGCGGCGAGGGAACGCAGCGCCGGCTGCTGCAGAGCGTCGCCGGCCTCACCGACATCGACGTGATCCTGATCACCCACGGCCACGCCGACCACATCCTCGGTCTGCCGGGCCTGCTGCGCACGTTCGCGCTGCGCGAGCGCACGGCGCCGCTCGCGCTGTACGGCCCTGAGGGCATCGCGAAGGTTCTCCGCGACCTCGACTCCGTGATCGGCAAGCTGCCGTATCCCTTCGCCGTCGTCGAGGTCGAGCCGGGCGGCGAGATCACAAGCTCCGACTACCGGCTCGAGGCGATCGGTACGCGCCACCGCGTCAAGAGCGTCGGCTGGGCACTGATCGAGGACGACCGCCTCGGCCGCTTCGACGTCGACCGGGCGCGTGCCCTCGGCGTGCCGAACGGCCCGCTCTACGGCCAGCTGCAGCGCGGTGAGGCCGTCACCCTCGAGGACGGGACAGTGATCGACCCCGCAGGCCTCGTCGGCGAGACGCGCCAGGGCCGGACGCTGGTCTTCAGTGGCGACACCCGTCCGTGCGACGCGATCATGGCCCGGGCTGTCGACTGCGACCTGCTCGTCCACGAGGCGACGTTCCTCGACGAGGACCTCGACCGGGCCCGCGACACGCACCACTCCACCGCCCGTGAGGCGGCCGAGCTGGCCGTCGAGGCCCGCGCCCGCATGCTGGCTCTGACACACGTGTCGATGCGCTGCTCGCCGAAGCAGGTCAAGGCCGAGGCCGAGGCGATCCATGGCAACGTCGTCGTCCCACGCGACCTCGACCTGATCGAACTTCCGTTCCGCGAGCGCGGCGAGGCCGTGCTCATCAAGAACGGCGGCCGCCCCGACGGCCACTGATTGCTCAGAGGGGTCTGGCCCCTTTGTTGTGACAAAGGGGCCAGACCCCTCTGAGCAGTCACCTCTGGTCAGTCTGGTTAGATGACGGCATGCGGCGCCTGACTTGGACACCCGACCTGATGGAGGCCGAGATGATCGCCGGGCTGCTCAAGGGCGAGGGTATCGCCGTGTTGATCAAGCGGCCGATCGGCATGGACGTGCCCGGGTTCCTCGCGATGGGGCCACGTGAGCTGTTCGTCGATGACGCGCAGTACGATGCAGCGGCGGAGCTGGTCGAAGCGCATTTCGGGTTGAACTAGACCCCCGGGAAGAAGCAGGCAGAGCGCAGCGTTCTTCGGAGAAGGCGCCCCCGCCTTCAGCATGGCCCACGATCCTCTCGAACTCACCTCCGGCACCGAAGCGCGCAAGGCGTTCTGGCCCACCCTGCGGCGCGGCGTCGGCCTCGTACGGGACCACCGGCTGGTGCTCGGTATCTCGATCGTGCTCGCGATCGCCGGCCAGATCTTCACGATCGCGATTCCCTGGGCGACCGGGCGCGTCGTCGACGAGGCGATGAAGCCAAAGGACACGGATCAGCTGCGCTACCTGATCATCCTGATCCTCGGCCTCGCGATCGGGCGCTTCTTCATCATGTACCTGCGCCGGATCATCTCCGGGACGATGGCGGTCAACATCGAGCGCGACCTGCGCAACCTCGTCTACCACCACCTGCTGTCGCTGTCGTTCCCGTTCTTCGACCGCAACCAGACCGGCCAGATCATGAACCGCGCGACCGTCGACCTGACGACGCTGCGGCTCTACCTTGGCTACGGCATCCTGTTCTTCACGCAGCACACGATCAGCATCGTCGCGGTGATGGCGGTGCTGTTCTGGATGAACGCGCTCGTGGCGCTGCTCGTGCTGGTGATCGTGCCGCCGCTGATCATCCTGGCCGTCGTCTACGCGCGCCGCTCGCAGCCGATCGTGACGGAGGCGCAGCAGGCGCTCGGCCAGGTCACGACGCAGGCCGAGGAGAGCGTTGTCGGCATTCGCGTGATCAAGGCCTTCGGCCAGGAGCAGCAAGAGGTCGAGCGCTTCCGCGAGCGCGCCGACAGCGTCTTCGCCTACAACGTCGAGGCCACGCGACTGCGCGCCAAGTACATCCCGGTGATGGACTTCCTGCCCACCATCTCCCTGGCGCTGCTGATCGCGATCGGCGGCTACGCGGTCATCAATGATCGAATGAGCCTCGGCGACTTCGTCACCTACAGCCTGCTCGTCGGGCTGATCGTGATGCCGTTGCGCATGATCGGCGGCTGGATCGGCGACACGCAGCGCTTCGTCGTCTCGAGCCAGCGCGTCTTCCAGATCCTCGACATGCGGCCGAGCATCGAGGATCTCCCGGACGCGCAGCCGCTGCCGGCCGGCGGCGGCGAGATTCGCTTCGAGGGCGTCACCTTCGGCTACCGCCCCGAGCGCCCGATCATCCGCGATATCGAGCTGACCATCGAGCCCGGCTCGACGGTCGCGATCATCGGCCGCACGGGCTCGGGCAAGACCACGCTGACGCAGCTCGTGCCGCGCTTCTACGACGCCTCCGCCGGGCGCGTGCTGGTCGAGGGCGTCGACGTCCGGCAGCTGCGGCTCGACGAGCTGCGCGGCGCGATCGGCACCGTCGCCGAGGACACCTACCTGTTCAGCGCGTCGATCCACGACAACATCGCCTTCGGTCGACCCGACGCGACCGACGCGGAGGTGCGCCTCGCGGCGGAGCGCGCTCAGGCGGCCGGCTTCATCGAGGAGCTGCCGGACGGCTACGGGACGATGGTCGGTGAGCGCGGCCTGACCCTCTCCGGCGGCCAGCGCCAGCGCATCGCGATCGCCCGCGCCCTGCTGCTCGACCCACGCATCCTGATCCTCGACGATGCAACCGCCTCTGTCGATGCGTCCACGGAGAGCCGCATCCGCGACGCACTCGTGGAGGTCATGCAGGGCCGGACGACGCTGATCATCGCGCACCGCCTCTCCACCATCGCGCTGGCCGACCGCATCGTCGTGCTCGACGAGGGCCGCATCGTGGCCGACGGCAGCCATGACGAGCTGATCGGCACGAACGACGTGTACCGCGAGATCCACGACCACGGCCTCGTCGATCGGCGCTTCGTGAACGCCGATGGCGACCACGTGATCATCCCCGTCGGGCACGAGGAGGGCGTCACGTGAGCCGCGGCTGGGGACCAGCCGGTGGCGAGGTGGCCTCCGGCAAGGGCATGCGCAAGCAGGGCCTCCAGCGCATCCGCCGGCTGGGCCGGTACGCCGGTCCGTATCGCGCGCGGCTGATCCTCGCGATCGTGGCGATGTTCGGCGTGCTCGGCTGCACGCTGGCGCTGCCGCTCCTGATGAAGACCGCGATCGACTCCGCGATTCTCCCGGGCGACACCCGACTGCTCGTCCTGATCGCAGCCGTGGTGATCGCCATCGGCATCGTCGGCATCGCCCTCGCCCGCGTCGAGACCTACTTCACCGGCTGGGTCGGCGAGCGGATCCTGAACGATCTCCGCACGGACCTCTTCCAGCACATGCAGGGCCTCTCGATGGGCTACTTCGAGCGGCAGCGCACCGGCGTCCTGATCTCACGGCTGACGAACGATGTGGAGGCGCTCCAGCAGCTCGTCACGGACGGCCTGACCTCCACGGTGCGCAACATCCTGACGCTGGTGGTGGCCGGTGGCATCCTGCTCGTCCTCGACTTCCGCCTCGCCCTCGCCACGATCATCGTCTTCCCGCTGATGGCGGTGCTCACGTTCGTCTTCCGCGGCCAGTCGGCCAAGGCCTACGGGCAGATGCGCTCCCGCCTCGCACTCGTCACGGCGGCGCTCCAGGAGGACCTCAACGGGATCCGTGTGATCCAGGCCTACCGCCGCGAGTCCGGGAGCCGTGCGCAGATCGCCGTGCTCAACGAGTCGTACCGGGAGGCGAACCGCACGACGGTGACGTCGAGCGGCTGGTACTTCCCGACCGTCGAGTTCCTCGCCGCCGTCGCCACCTGCATCGTGTTCGGTTACGGCGGCTACCTCTACGTCGACGGCACGATCGAGATCGGCGTGCTGGTCGCCTTCATCGGCTATCTGGCCTCCTTCTTCGATCCCGTCCAGCAGCTGAGCCAGGTCTACAACACGTTCCTGGCCGGTAGCGCGGCGCTCGACAAGATCTTCGACGTGATGGACGACGAGCCGACGCTCGTCGACGCGCCCGATGCGCAGGCGCTGCCGCACCTCATCGGCGCCGTCCGCTTCGAGGACGTGCGCTTCGGCTACAACCCCGAGCGCCCCGTCATCGACGGACTCTCGATCGACGTCGCGGCCGGCCAGACGGTGGCGCTCGTCGGCCACACGGGCGCCGGCAAGTCGACGATCATCAAGCTGCTCGCGCGCTTCTACGACCCGCAGGCGGGGCGCATCACCATCGACGGCCACGACCTGCGCTCGGTCACGCTCGCGTCGCTGCGCGCCCAGATCGCTATGGTGCCGCAGGAGGGCTTCCTGTTCAACGGCACGATCCACGAGAACATCGCCTTCGGCCGCCCGACCGCGACACGCGCCGAGGTCGAGGCCGCCGCGCGCGAGGTCGGCGCCGATCGCTTCATCGAGGAGCTGCCGGGCGGCTACGACGAAGAGGTCCGCGAGCGCGGCGGCCGGCTCTCGATCGGCCAGCGCCAGCTGATCGCCTTCGCCCGCGCGCTCCTCGTCGATCCGCGGTTGCTGATCCTCGACGAGGCCACGTCGAGCGTTGACATCCAGACCGAGGCTCACATCGAGGAGGCCCTCCAGCGCCTGCTCGCAGACCGCACGGCGTTCGTCGTCGCGCACCGCCTCTCGACCATCCGCAACGCCGACCTGATCGTCGTGCTCGAGCACGGCGCCGTGCTCGAGTCCGGCTCCCACGAGGAGCTGCTGGCCCGCGGGGGCCGCTACCGCGCCCTCTACGGCGACTGGGCCGAGGCGATCTCCCGGTGAGGCGCCCGGAACTGGTCTCCACGGTCGCCCGCTTCGGCCTGATCGCGCTCGTGTTGCTCGTCGCCGTCGTCGGGCACTGGGCGATCCCGTCCGGACTCGGCCTGATCCCCAAGCTCGTGGCGATCGCCCTCCTCGAGCTCACGGTCCTGTGGCTGTTCGGGCGCTGGACGCGCCGCCGCGCCACGCCGGGCTAAATCAGGATCACGTCGAGACCGTCGAACGCAAAAAAGTCCTCATCCTGCGTGATGAGCGGAACCTCATCGACCATGGCCGTGGCCGCGATGAGGGTATCCGCCATGCTCGGGCGGCTCCCGCCCCGACGGGCACGCCCCATCAGTTGCGCGTACCGCAGCGCGACGTCCGCATCAACATCGCGCACCGCAAAGTCATCTTCGATGCGCACCAGCGTGTGGCGCCGAATTGCCCGCTCGTCGGGATCGACAGCCATCTCCACACCGAGCGCCAGTTCACCGAGCGTGATTGCCGAGACACTCCACTCATCGAACTCCCGGAACGAGACACCGCGGCGCTCTCTGCCGACAATCGCCGAGGTATCGACGAGCGCTCTCAACCGGCGAGGCGATCTTCCGACTGTGCGGTTTCGATGTCCCGGAGAAACCCTGGGTTCGGGGGCAGCAGGCGGTCGCACATCTCGGTGACCGAAATCGGTTGCCCCTTCGGTGTAATCGGATGTTTCGCGGGTCGACCCTTCGGGCGATCCTGCTGCGGCTCATTGCTCATGTCATCAAGGTAGCACCGGCTTGTGTCACATGACACGCGCGGATGTGCGCAGCTTTCACAGCCTCTGCGGCCGACGGCGGTCCGCCACGATCAGGATCAGCGCACCCGTCAGGAGCACCAGCACGGCCACGACGAGGTTGAGACGGAACGGTCCGATCATGTTCGATGGATCGCTGCGCAGCAGCTCCATCAGCACGCGCACCAGACCGTAGAGAATCAGGTAGGCACCGACGATGCAGCCCGGCCGGAAGCGCTCATGGAGCGGCCGCCACAACAGTCCGAGCGCGATGAAGATGCCGACGTCGAGCACTGACTCGTACAGGAAGACCGGGTGGAACTGCTCGTAGGTGGCGTAGCCGTACGGACGGAATGCCTCGTCGACATGCAGACCCCAGGGGAGATCCGTCGGGCGCCCGAACAGCTCCTGGTTGAAGTAGTTGCCCCAGCGGCCGATCGCCTGGGCCAGCGGAATGCCGACGATCGCGCAGTCGAGGAACGTGGCGATCGGCCAGCCGCGCACGTTCGCGTAGAACACGAGGGCGAAGATCCCGCCCGCCACGGCGCCGAAGATGCTGAGGCCGCCCTGCGCCACGTCGAAGATGCCCGTCGGGTTGGCCGAGTAGACGCCGTAGTCCGTGATGACGTGGTAGAGCCGGGCCCCGATGAAGGCCACGGGCGCAGCCAGCAGACACGCCCAGGCCGCCTCGATGCCGTCGCCGCCGCCGCGCTGCCAGAGCCTTGCCGTCACCAGCACCCACACGAAGAAGCCGAGCAGCACGCAGACGCCGTAGAGCTGGAGATGCAGCGGGCCGATGTCGAGCGCTTCTCCGGGGGACGCAGGCACGTTGGAAGACTACGACGGCGACACGCCGCCGGCGCGATCAGCGCCGGGCGCCGAGGATGAACAGCAGCATTGCGATCGACGTGAGCGCCGCCACGATGTACGTGGTGGCGGCCGCCGTCAGCACGCCGCGTGCCACCGGCGCGGTCTGGGCATCGACCATGCCGTCCTCGCGCAGGATCCGCATGGCGCGCCGCGAGGCGTCGATCTCGACCGGGAGCGTGACGAGATGGAAGAGCAGGACGGCCGAGAACAGCGCGACGGCGATCCAGATCAGACCGGTGAAGCCCGCAAAGACGCCGAGCATCAGCGGCAGCACCCAGAGCTGGCTGGCGATGGCCGCGCTCGGGGCGAGCGCTGAGCGGACGCGGAACATCGTCTGCGCGGTGTGGTGCTGCAGCGCGTGGCCGCACTCGTGGGCGGCAATGGCGACGGCCGCGGCCGACGAGCGGTTGTAGATCTGGTCGGACAGTCGGATGACCTGCTCACGCGGGTCGTAGTGATCCGTCAGGGGCCCATCCTGCGACGTCTCGACGCGGACCTGCATGGCGCCGTGCCGAGCAAGAATGCGGTGCGCGGCCTCGGCGCCGGTCATGCCGACCGGCACCTCCTGCGCGCGGGCCACCGAGCGACGCACCCATGCCTGGGCGGCGAACCCGGCCACCATCGGGAGGAGGAAGAGAACCAAAAACATGCTCATGCCCTGAGTATGACCCCGATTGCCGGGGTTTTCCTGACGGATCGACACCGTCCTGGCAGACCGGAGTAGCGGAACCGCATCCGCCTCCGCGTTGCTAGGCTTCGCCGCGTCCTTGGGGGATCGTCTAATGGCAGGACGACCGGTTCTGGTCCGGTTAATCGGGGTTCGAGTCCCTGTCCCCCAGCCTCGATCGTCTGAAGGCCGGTTCGCAGCTGCGAGCCGGCCTTCGGCGTTTCGGGGCCCACGTCGCACGCCGGCAACGACGTCCACCGCTGATCTGCACGTCGTGTGCAACAGTAATGACATGCACTCCCCTCGCCGTCTCGCCTCGTTGACCGCCCTCATTGCCATTGCAGCCGTCGCTGCGCTGCTGCCGGCCACATCAGCCGCGCGGCCCATGATCGCAAGTGCGGCCACGCAGCCTACGGCCTGCGCCTGGCCGGTCGAAAGCACGCCGGCGAAGGCGAACGTCGCCTACCCCGACTCGAACGCGACGTACTGGACCACCCCGTTTATCGCGGAGGACGGCATGACCATCACCCTCAACGGCACGTTCCCGACCGCTCGCTTCTTCTCGTTTGTCGTCTACAACAGCGCCGGTCAGGACTTCACGACGAACGGCATTCCGTCCTCGCTCACCGATTACCAGATGGTGCCGGGCGCCGGTACACAGAATCCGTGGGTGACCGCCGGCGCGACGCCTGGCACCTACAGCGTCACGGTCATGAACGGCGTGACGTCGAGCATGTCGAACGCGATTCCGCTGATGCCGTCGACTCCGTCTACCCCGCTCGTGAATGGGATGCCGGCGAACACGGGCTTCGTGACGATGCGCATCTACCTGCCCGTCAACAACAACGCCAATGCGATCCCGCTGCCGACGATGACGATTTCGACCGGCAATGGCGCCAAGGTAACCACGCTCAAGCAGTGCTCAAGCGCGCAGAAGACGCCAGGCGCCGCCAGCAAGGTCATCAAGAAGGCGATCGCCAAGATGCTTTCGAAGTCGCTGAATGGCACCGCTGGCACGCCGCCGACCACGTCGGGCACCTGCAGCAACTCGCTCGTGTTCTGCAAGGCGGGCGGCTCCACGACACCGTTCCCGAACAGCGACTCGGGCTACGTCGCCGCGAGGTACCAGCCGGCCGCCGGCTATGTCACCGTCGTCCGCGCAACGATGCCGACGAGCGCCATGGCCGACGGCAATGGCCCGGGCGTCTGGCCCGCCGCTGGCATTGACCTGCGCTACTGGTCGTTCTGCAACTACGTGTACGCCAAGCCGTACCCGGTCGTCACCGTGGGCCCCATCATGGGCTGCACGGCTGATCAGGACATGCCGCTGGTCAATGGCACCGCCACCGTCGTGATCTCGTCCCTCAAGGACCGGCCGGTGTCGACCCTCGGCAAGAAGGCCAAGGTCGGCTGGCTGCCGACCTCGCCCTCCAACACGACCGCTGAAGAAGTGATCGCGATCCGCAACATGCTGGCCGCGCCGACCTTCACCCAGTCGGTCATGAACGCCCAGAACTCGAACCAGGCCTCTACCGCGTCCACGATGGGTTCGTACTACCCGCAGGGAGTCCAGTGCACCACGGCGACGTTTGCGAAGGGTGGCGTGGCCGGGTGCTTCAAGAACCCCGCCACGCCAAGCTGATCCTCAGCTGTCGCGACGGCGCGAGACGCCGTAAAGCGCAATCAGCTCGCCATCCGCACTGAGGTGCGGCAGCGTCTGGACGTCACACAACACCGTTGAGCCGTCTTTGCAGAGGTACTCCAGCTCGCCGAGAAAGGCCTGCGGCTTGTCACCACGCTGCAGCGTCTCCATGAGCGACATGAAATACGCAATCGAGACGGCCTGCGAAGCGGGTGTGAGGATCTCGTCAAGACCCTGCGTGGTCGCCTCTTCCGGCGTGAAGCCCCGCACGCTCTCGACCTCGCGACTGACGTGCGTGATGCGTCCGTCGGGCGACATCGACCACACGACGTCGTCATCGCGCAACTCCATCAAGGTGTCGCGCTGGTCGCTGCTCTGGACGAGATTCGTGGCCTGCATGCGCGCGAGCACGTCGGCTTCAGACGGTGCGGCGCCCTCGTAGAGTGGCTTCCCCTGTTCGTCAGCCGACATCGCGGCACTCCCTCCGCTCTCTTGCGACAACTGTAGCGCCCCGCGGCGACGGCATCGTGGTGTGCACGCGACCACTCCGTCACGACACCACCCTTGGCTCGGCCACCAGGTAGGAATCGGCGAAGATCTGTCTGTGGGCGTGATTCCTGGAGCACTGTTCCCCAATGCCGATCGTGTCCGGGCAGTTCGTGACGCGATCATCGCTATGGCACCACCGCTCGGCACGCCTCTGTCCGATGACCAGGCGATTGTGATCGCCGACCTCTTCGAAGGCGACGCCGTACTACTCCTGTTCATGCGGGACCATCCGGGCCATTGGATCTGCCTGTCTGGAAACGAGATGGGCGACGGCCCCGTCTCGGTCGACAAGGACGTCTGGCACTCGAGGCTCGTCGAGGCCGCCGAGGAGCACCACGCGTTCTGGACGCGGCTGTCGGAGACGACGCCGCCCACCAACTGGTAGGCCGACGACGCAGCAGATGCGCGATTCTGGCTACACTGCCGCTGCTCTTCGGAGCACCTGGCGCATTCGTCTAGGGGCCTAGGACGCCGCCCACTCACGGCGGTAGCACGGGTTCGAATCCCGTATGCGCTACTCGCGGAGCCCGTCGCACCTGCGGCGGGCTCTTCGCGTTTCCGAGGCATGTGCATCCACCCCGCATGCGACGCTCTCCGTGTGAATACACGCGAGGAAAACGGAATTCGCCGAGGACGCCTCGAAGGCATCTCCGACGGCATCATCGCGGTGGCGATCACGCTGCTCGCACTCGGCATCGACGCGCCGACGCCGGAGCCCGGCGAGTCGCTGCTGCAGGCCTTCGACGCCCAGACGCTCGGCGCGATCGGGTTGTTCGCGCTCAGCTTCTTCCTGATTGCGCGCTTCTGGTTGGTGCACCACCGTCTGTTTGTCGGGTTGCCCTCAACGCTTGCGCCACCGTTCGTGATTCTCAACTTCGCGTTCCTCGCCGCGATCTGCCTGGTGCCCTTCGCCACGACGACGTACTCGCGCAACCCGAACGACATGACGGCCCTCGCGATCTATACGGCAGTCGTCGCCGGCGCCACAATCCTGCTGTCGGTGATGTTCCGAGAGAGCGCGACGAGCACCTCACGCCGCGGCGTGATCGTCCCGCTGATCCTGCTCAGCGCCATCCCGGTCGGCCTGCTCGTCGGTCCCCGCTACGCGCCAATGGTGTGGATTGTGCTGCTGCTCGCCGACGGCATTCGTGCCGAGCGCCTCAGCCGCCGCCGGTCTGCCTGACCTGCTGCGGCCGGTCCCGTTGACCTTGCTCGCCCCGGTCGCCACGCATCACCGAACGTTCACCCAATTTCGTACGAAGTGAGTGCTAACGTTGCGCCATGCGCGCCACGTTGGCTTTGGTCAGCGTCGTCCTCACGACGCTCGTCGCCGCCCCGGCCGCGGTGGCGACACCATCGCTCCTGACCGACACGATCGGGCCCTTCGGCCAGCCGTATGGCATCGCCGTCTCACCGGACGGCTCGTCCGTGCGCGTCCTCGAGGACAACGACGGCGCCGTCGAGTACGTGGATCCCGTGACAAATGCGATCAGCGGTGCACAGGTCGGCGTGGGCATCAGACCGTTCTTCGGCGCGTTCGACGCCCTGGGTGCCGCCTTCTTCGCCACCAACTCCGCTGATGGCACCGTCAGCGTCATCGTCGATCGAGCGGTCGTGAGCACGCTCACGGTGGGCAACAAGCCGTACCTGATCAAGCCGGTTGCCGGCGGCGCGAAGCTCGTGACCCTGAACCAAGGCGCGGCCGGCCCACCCGGCGTGAGCCTGATCGACACGGTGACGCGCACCGTCGATCGCACCGTCAACACGGGTGCCGCGGGCAATCAAGTCACATCGCTCGCCGTGCATCCGGCCGGGACCACGGCCTGGGTAACATCGATTGCGGACCTATATCTGAAGAAGGTCACGCTCGCCACGGGTGCCGTCACGGCCATCACCCCGTCTCTCGTCGGCGGCCAGGTCCCACGCGCAGTCTTCGCGTCACCGAGCGGTGCCACGCTGGCGCTGATCACTTGGGGTACCAACGAACTGATTCTCCTCGACGGCTCGACAGGCACCATTGCCCACCGCATCTCGCTCGGCACCCTGCGCGCCTGGGCGGTCGCCTTTTCCCCCGACGGCGCGACGGCGTACGCACTCGTCGACGACACCGGCGGGATCAATCCGCAGGTACGGGCGTACACGGTCGCCACGGGAGCACTAAGCCGGTCGTTCCCGCTCTCGACGGACGACACGCTGCCCGGGGGCGGCGATCCGGCGGAGTGGTTCACAACGACGCCCGACGGCGTGAATCTGGTCGTCGCCACGATCGATGCCTCGGGGGACACAGCGGTCAACCTCATCGATACGCGCTCTGGTCGGCGTGACGCGGTCGCGCTACCCAGCTTCATCGGTCGTTTCGAATACCTCGCGCTCAACCCCGCCGGTACGCGGATCTACGTGTCCAACGGTCGGAGCACAGGCTTGCTCGCCGCGCTTGCCGCTGTCAGCACGCCAAGCGCGCCCACCGCCGTGGCCGCCCGCGCCGGCAACGGTTCCGCGCTCGTATCGTGGACCGCGCCGAGCGATGATGGCGGCGCGATCGTTACCCGGTACACCGCTACCGCTGCGCCCGGTGGGCAGACCTGTGCCTGGACCACCGGCGACCTCGCATGCACCCTGACCGGACTGACCAACGGCACCGGCTACAACGTGAGCGTCACGGCCACCACCGTCGCTGGCACGTCGGTAGCCTCCTCCGCCGTCGCCGTCACACCAGCTGACGCCCCCGGTCGCCCAACGGCGGTGACTGCGGTCGCCGGGCTGCTCCGTGCGGTCGCCTCCTGGAAGGCGCCCACGTCCACCGGCGGCGGCATCACCGGCTACACCGCTACCGCCAGCCCCGGCGGCGCGACGTGCACGTCCACCGGCGCGCTCACCTGCACGATCACTGGCCTGCTGAATACGACGGCGTACACGATCACCGTCGTGGCGCGCTCGGCTGGCGGCACCGGTACCGCCTCCAGTGCCAGCACCGCCGTGCGCCCGTACAAGCTGCTCGCCATGCGGAAGCCCAGCGCCTCGGCCACCCGCATCCGCTCGAGCGTCCCAGCCACCGGTCCCTCCACCATCACCCAGCTCACCACGAGCGCAAGCGGCGCGACCATCTGCCGCGCTACCGCCGCGCCCAAGGCGAAGGGCACCAGCATCCTCACCTGCACCGTCAACAAGGCCACCCGCACCGCCTTGAAGAAGAAGGCGGCGACCGTCACCGTCGTCACCACCCTGCGCACCAAGCAGGGCGCGAGCTTCGGCGCCACACACCGTGTGACGCTCCCCAAGTCGGGCTGAACCGCACGACACCGGCTGGCGGAGCCACTGCCCGCCATCTGCGAGACTCCCGCCCGTGAGCGACCCTCGCCCTGACGGGCTCGCCGACGGCAGCAGTGCCCGCGAGCTGCTGCGCCACCCGATGGTGCGACGGCTGCTGATCTCCGAGCTCGCCGCGACGATGTCGTTCGGCGTGCTCACGGCGGCGCTCGGCTGGCAGGCCTACGCGCGTACCGGCGATCCACTCGTGCTCGGCCTGATCGGGCTGTTCGAGTTCCTGCCGGCGCTGATCCTCGCGATTCCCGCCGGACAACTCGCCGACCGCGTCGATCGTCGCTACGTGACAGCCGCCGGCAACCTCGGCGCCCTCGTCTTCACCGGCCTGCTCCTGCTCGATGCCGCCGTCTGGGGCCTCGAGGCGTGGCCGCTCTACCTGCTCGCCGCGGGCCTCGGCGGCTCCCGCGCGTTCGCCGGCGCGGGCTTCAACCCAATGCTCGCCGCCGCGGTCACCCCACGCGCGCTGCCCCGCACGATGGCGCTGTCGTCCTCGACCTGGCAGGGCGCGCTGATCGTCGGCCCGCTGCTCGGCGGCGCCTTCCAGGCACTCGGCGACGTGCCGCCGTACGCCGCCGCCATGCTGCTGGAGGCCACCGCCGGCATTCTCGTGCTGACGGTTACCCGCCGCATCGGCACAGACCACAAGGTGGTCGATGCGCCACCTGTGACGCTCCGCGATGCGACTGCGGGGCTGCGCTTCATCATCGCCACACCAGCCCTACTCGCCGCTATCTCACTCGACCTCGTCGCGGTGCTCTTCGGCGGGGCCACGGCGCTGCTGCCCGTCGTGGCCCAGGACATCCTCCACGTCGGCGAGGTCGGCTATGGCGTGTTGCGCGCGGCACCCGGCGTCGGCGCGGTGCTCGTCGGCATCCTTCTGTCGGTCCGTCCGATCCAACGCAAGGTGGGACCGGTGCTGCTCGCCTGTGTGGCGCTATTCGGGCTGTTCACCATCATCTTCGGCCTCTCCGAGAACTTCATCCTGAGCTTGGTGGCACTGTCCTTCCTCGCCGCCAGCGACATGGTCAGCGTGTTCATCCGGTCAACGCTCGGGCCGCTCCTGACCCCGGCGTCGCTGCGCGGACGGGTCGGCGCTGCCGAACGCGTCTTCATCGGTGCCTCGAACGAGCTCGGGGCCTTTGAATCGGGCACGCTCGCACGCTTCATCGGCACGGTTCCCGCCATCCTCGTGGGCGGCGTCACCTCGGTCGCCATCGCCGGCCTCTGGTTCGTGCTGTTCCCCTCGCTACGGCGCATCGACCGCTTCGAGGACGCCAAGCCGGGTCCGGTGCCCGACGCGACGGGCACCGTGTAGTACGGCGTACGCTCCAACAGCACCACACGGCCGCGGCAACCGTCGGGACGATCACCGCGAAGAGCGCCCCACGAGCTTCTCCATCGGCATCGACGTTGGCGTCTCGAAGATCAGTCGAGCAGCGACGCGGCGATCGCGTCCCAGCCCGGACCTTCGGGCTCGCCCGCAGCGGCCGCGAGAATCTCACCAGACCGCTGCACGACGCGGGCCTGGACGGCGTCCCGATTGGGTGCCTCAAGCGCCTTCAGGATCGCACCGACATCGCCGTAGACGGTGATCGTGCGGGCCAGGATGGGCGGCTGTGCGATCGAGGAGGCCATGCCGCCGTCGATGAGGCGCCGCACGGGTCGCCACTGTCGCCCGAGGCATGGCACCTCGATCACCGCCGTGCCGGCGCCGGACGCAAGACCGAGTGGCGTGGCGGCGACGCCCAACTCGCGCACGGCGCGTTCGATCCAGCGGTCCACCTGCGCCTGCTGGTGCTGCTTGAACGCACACAGCACCAGCGTGCGCTCGGCGGGAAGGTCAGCGGGCAGCCGCACCTCGTTGCCGAGCAACGACGTGCCGATCAGCGATGGGAAGGGCATGCCCCGATCCTACGCCGAGGTGAACCTCCGGGAGCGCAGGCGGATCGTCGCGGCCGGTCGCCACTGCCGATCGGCATCAGCGCCGGAGCAGGCGGAGGCCGTTGATCGTCACGAGAATCGTCGAGCCCTCGTGGCCGAGCACGCCCAGCGGGAGCGGCACCTTGTCGAACAGGGTGAGAGTCGCGAGCGTGAGGATGACGGCACTGGCGAAGACGAGGTTCTGGCTGACCACCCGGCGCATGCGGCGGGCCAGCTCGATCGCGTACGGGACGTCGAGCAGGCGGTCGGCCATCAGAACGACATCGGCGGTCTCGAGCGCCTGGTCCGTACCGCGCCCACCCATCGCGATGCCGACGTCGGCCACCGCCAGCGCCGGCGCGTCGTTGACGCCGTCGCCGACCATACCGATCCGGCCGTGTGCCGCCAGCACTTTGAGCTGATCGACCTTCTGGTCCGGCAGGAGCTCTCCCAGCGGATCGTCGATGCCGATCTCGGTTCCGACACGCTCTGCCACCGCCTGGCGATCACCGGACAGCATCGCCGTGCGGATCCCGAGGCCCTTGAGCCGGCGGATCGTCTCGGCTGCCTCGGGCCGCAGCTCGTCCGCGATGGCGATCGCGCCAAGTGGCACGCCCGCGCGGACGATGCCGACGATCGTCGCCGTCTGCACACGCTCCCGAAAACCCTCCAACGGCCCCGCGGTGTCCACGCCCTGCTCGGTGAGGAACTCGAGGTTGCCTGCCAGCACGACCTCGCCCGCCACTACCGCCTCAATGCCCCGCCCAGCGCGCGCCGTGAACGCGTCTGGCTCAACCAGCGCAACCCCGCGCTGGGTCGCCTCCGCCATGATCGCCACCGCGAGATGATGCTCGCTGCGCCGCTCAATCGAGGCCGCCAACGCCAGCACCTCCAACTCCGTCGCCCCGCCGATTGCCATCAGCTCAACGACGGCTGGCTGGCCCTTCGTCAACGTGCCCGTCTTGTCGAAGGCGATCGTGGACAGGGTCGCAATCGCCTCCATCGGTCCCGACCCCTTGACGAGGATGCCGTGACGCGCGCCGGCGGCGATGGCCGACAGCATGGTGGCCGGCACGGAAATCACCAGTGCGCACGGCGAGGCGACCACGAGCAGCGTCATCGCCTGCAAGAAGGCGTCGGAAAAGGCATGCCCCAACGCCAGCAGGATCACCAGCGCGCCCCCGCTGATTCCCAGCACGCCAACCACGTAGAGCGGCTGGTAGCGGTCGAGCATGCGTTGGGCCGGCGCCCGTTGCTCGCGCGCATCCTTGACGAGGTTGATCATCTTGGCCAACACCGTCTCGTCGGCACGCCGGACGATCTGCACTTCGAGGTACCCATCGAGGTTGACCGAACCGGCGAGCACCTCCTGACCAGCGTCGCGCGAGACCGGCAGTGACTCGCCGGTGATCGCCGACTGATCGACCGCGGAGTGCCCCACCACGACCGTGCCGTCGACGGGAATCCGGTCGCCCGGCCGCACGATCGCGATCATGCCGACCTCAATGTCGTCGATGGCGACCTCGCGCTCGCTGCCATCCTCCGCCCGGACCACGACGACCTCGGGGCGCAGATCCATCAGGGCTCGAATCGACGCCTCGGTGCGCCCCAGGGCAAACTCCTCCAGCACGTTGCCGAGCGAGAACAGGAAGAGCAGCACTGTCCCTTCCCAGTAGGCGCCGACGGCGGCGGCGCCCGCGGCGGCGATCAGCATCAGCAGGTCAACGTCGAGCTTGCGCTGACGCAAGGAACGAAGCGTCGTCCGCAGCGAGAACCAGCCGCCGGTGAAGTAGGCGAGGGCCCAGATCGGAAGCGCTGCGGTCTCCGAGAATCGCTCCACGACCACACCGACGAGGAGCAGGCCGAGCGTGATCCCGACGAATGCGATGGCCACGCGGTTTGGGGCGTGCGCGAGCAGGTGCAGCGTGTGACGCAGCCGCTGTGGAGCCAGCGCCCCGCGCAGGCGCACGCTCAGCGAATCCCGCCCTGCCAGGCGCAGGTAGGGGCTCTCCAACTGCAATCGCACCAG
>CAJCBN010000306.1 GCA_903960645.1 uncultured Actinomycetes bacterium
GAGACCATGCTGGCGGCAGCGCGCGGCACGTGATCCTCGCTGGGCTCGCGCTGGGTGCCCTGCTGGGCCTCGTCGCCGTGCCCATCGTGCGCCGCCTGCCGCGCGGCATTCCCGAGCGTCTGGAGCAGCCGGCCTGGACGCAGGCGTGCGGGCATCCGATCGCGCTCGTCGGTGCCGGTGCGTCGATCGGTGCCCTGCTCGGCGCGCTGGCACCGCAGCCGCACCTGCTGGCGGGCCTCGTCGGCGGTGTGGCTGCGCTGCTCCTGGCGCTCGCCGCGCGCGGGGGCTTCGGTCTCGGTGACGTCAAGCTGATCGCCATGAGTGGTCTCGTGCTGGGTGCGGCCCTGCCGCTCGCCGTCGTCCTCGGTCTCGTCGCCGCGTGCCTCGTGGCGCTGCCGGCGCTCATGCTGCGTGGGCGCGGCGCGACGCTGCCGTTGGTGCCGTTTCTGGCCCTCGGCGCACTGCTGGCCTGCACGGCGCCCGCGCGGATCGCCGTTGGGCTCTGATGGTGACGGACGGACTGTGACCAAACCGTGATCTTTCGCTGAGGGTTTGCCCATGCTTCCCGCGTAGTCTTGCTTCCAAGCGACGGATCCCTCCCTCTGAACCGTCGCCCGACGCGCCCCTGTAGGCCGTCTGGTCTCGCCGCCTTTAGGCGGTTCCTCCCACCTCGAGCGTCGTGTCCTCCGGGGCGCGACGCTCAAGGTGCAGGTGGGCACCATGGGAGCGCGTCGGCCCTACGATGCCCGCATGGCACCGATCCGTCAGGTGGCGCCCGGAGGCGGCGTGGAGTTCGAGGTCGATCCGTCCACGGGCCACAGCGCGTGGCGTGTCGCCGGGCGGCGTGCCAACGTCGCCCGAGCGCGGGCCGTGGCTGGCGACGGCGCGGTTGATCGGATCCTGCGGGAGACGATCGCGCAGCTGCGGGCGCAGGCCTCCGACGGCGGCGAGGGCGCGGCGGAGCTGCGAGCGTTCGCCGGGCGCCTGTGGGTTACGCGCCACGGCGATGCGCCGCTGCCTGAGGACCAGAACCGGCTGTTCTGAGCGCACCGCCGCGGGCTGCGGGGGAGCGTGACGGCAGGGAGGACAGGTGGCGGGGGAGCGGATGCTCACGTCGCCGACGCTGAGGCGCGGGTCAGACGCCGGCGAGGACGTCGAGCGCCTGCTGCGCGCGGACGAACGCGGCGTCAAACTCCGCCGGGGTGACGGGCGTCGAGGCGGCGGCGACGAGGGCGGCCAGTGCAGCGAGCGCCTGTCGGTAGCCACCCGGCGAGAGCGCGTCGAACGAGGCGTCGAGCGCGATCAGTCCGTTGTTGGCTTTCGTGATCGCGGCCTGGGCGTCGGCGTACAGCGCCGGGTCCTCGATCTTCCCGCCGGGGACGGCGGCCGCGTAGGCGGCCTGGGCCGGCGCGAGGTCGGCGCTCAGCGCGGCGGCGCTCTGGTGCGCCTGGCCGGCCAGCGTGGCCAGGTCGGGAGCCGTCGAGCGACCGAGGAACATGCCGATCGCGAACCCCATCACCAGCGCGAGGATGGCGAAGACACTGGCCACTGCGAGCACCTTGCCGGTGATCTCATTGCCGTCGTTCTGCCAGGCGCTCATACCCGAAGCATGCCCGAGTCCCCGCGCCGCGGCGGGAGTTAGGGTACCCTTCCATCCGTGACCGAGCCGACCGCACTGCGCCTTCATGGAGTCTGCCGCCAGTTCGGCACCGTGTCCGCGCTCGACGGCGTCGATCTCGTCGTTCCGCGTGGCGAGCTCATCGCCATCCTCGGGCCCTCCGGTTGTGGCAAGACGACGCTGCTCAACGTCATTGCCGGGCACCTGCGTCCCGATGCGGGGGAGATCACGATCGGCGACCGCGTCGTGGCGGATGCGCACCGCTGGGTGGGCCCGCAGGATCGTCGCGTGGCCATGGTCTTCCAGGACTATGCGCTGTTCCCGCACCTGACGGTCACCGAGAACGTCGCCTTCGCCCTGCCGCGCGAGCAGCGCAAGGGCGGCGAGGTTCGCGCCCGCGAGCTGCTCGCCCTGCTTGACGTCGAGGGGCTTGCCGAGCGCCGACCGACCGAGCTCTCCGGCGGCCAGCAGCAGCGTGTCGCGCTGGCGCGCGCGCTGGCACAGGACCCCGAGCTGGTGCTGCTCGACGAGCCGTTCGCCAGTCTCGACCAGGGCACCCGCGACGAGGTACGCACCGAGCTGATCGGCCGGCTGCGGCAGACGGGTCTCACCTGCATCTTCGTCACGCACGATCAGGAAGAGGCGCTCTCGATCGCCGATCGCGTCGCCGTGATGCACGAGGGGCGCA
>CAJCBN010000307.1 GCA_903960645.1 uncultured Actinomycetes bacterium
ATCGATGCGGATCAGCGCGCCCTGGAAGACGGGCGGTGCGAGCGTGGCCGTGTAGAAGTAGTCCGTCTCGGAGAACTCCGTGCCGACGGCGACCACGACGTCGGCCTGCTCCAGCTCCTCGAAGATCGGCGAGATCGTCGTGGTGGTGCCGACCGACAGCGGGTGGGAATCGGGGACGATGCCCTTGCCGGCGATCGTCATCGTGACGGGCGCGCCGATGCGCTCGGCGAGCGCAATCGCCTCGGCCTGCGCGTGGCAGGCGCCACCGCCGAGCAGCAGCATCGGACGCTGCGCGCTGGCGAGAAGCGTCGCCGCCTGTTCGACCAGCGCGTGCTCGGGCTGGGGCGAGACGGCACGCTCGGGCAGGCGTTGGTCGCCGGCGGCCGGCTGCGACAGCACGTCGATCGGCACGCTGATGTGCACGGGCCGCGGGCGCTGCGACGTGAAGATCTCCCACGCCTGCGCGAAGGCCTCCGGCAGCTCGGCCGGATCGCGGACGTCGATCGAGACCTCGCAGATCGTCGACATGAAGGCGGGCTGGTCGGGCAGATCGTGCAGCGGACCATGGCCCTGCTCGGCATCCGCAGTGGCGGTGCCACTCGACAGGATCAGCATCGGCAGCGAGTCGTGGTGCGCCGTGGCGACCGCAGTCGCCACGTTGGTGAGACCCGCACCCGTGATCAGGATGCAGACGCCAGGCTTGCCCGTGGCGCGCGTGTAGCCGATCGCCATGTAGCCGGCGCCCTGCTCATGGCGTGGGGTCACGTGGTTGATGGGCGAGTCCGCGAGGCCGCGGTAGTACTCCAGCGTGTGCACGCCGGGGATTCCGAACGCCGTATCAACCTCGTACTGCTCGAGCAGGCGGATCGCCGCCTCGCCGCATGTCGCCATCGGATCCTCCCTCGTTGCCCCTGAACCCTATCCGAGCCGCAGACTCGGCGACTCGCCGGCACCGATGCGCTCGATCCGCAGCAGCAGGGCGGCAGACGGCACGACCTTGCCATTCGCATAGGTGCTGAGGCGCGAGGCGGAGGTTCCGGCTGCAGTCGCGAATGCGGCGGCCGTCAGCCCCGAGCGGGTGATCGCCGCCCGAACCCGGGCAGCCACCTGTGCACGATCCTCGGCGTCGGCCACCGCCCGGGCTCGCTCGAGCACAAGGCTGAAGAGTCGTGTCACCGGGGATGGTGCGGCGTAGCCGAGATAGCTCTCGACGCGGCGAGCAGTGACGCCCCATGGGTGGTGCTTGACCTCCGTAATCAGCGGCTGCCAGTCGGCGACCAGGCCGCGCTCCAACACGATCACGAGCCCCTCAAAGGGCCAGGTCGCAACCGGGTCGGATGGCGAGGCATCGATGTTGCGGAACGACACGGTCATGTGTCGGCCCCTGCCAGACGCAGGGCGAGTTGCTCACACGCGGCCACGACCGCCGTCCAGGTGTGCCACTGCTCGGCCAATCCCTTGTAGCGCGGCAGCTCGCGCGTCACCTCGACATCGCGTGGCTCGGGAAGTGCGAGCCGCAGGATCAGCGCCGTGAGCACCGACCCTCGTTCGCCCGAGCGGTCGTCGTAGTAGTCGTCGATCGCAGCCAGGATCGCGACCGCCTGTTCACCTCCCAGATGGTCCGCGAGGGCGACGACATCGAGGTAGTCCCGCACGGCGTTGCGCTGGACGACCAGATAGGCCTTGACGCGCAAGGCCTCCGCGGCCGTTGGCGCGACAACGACGTGCTCGGCATCCAGCACCACCTCGCACGTCTCGAGGGGCCGAGACCGCCGCAGTTGACGGAGGCCGGCCTCGACGCCGCCCAATGATCCCATGATCGTCATGGGTGGGCGAGACGCGCGAACGGACGTGGCCCAGCCGTCCGTCGCCTCAACCGTCTCGAGCACCTGTGTGTAGCGCTCCATCAGGTCGGGCAGGACGTGGTCATGATCGAACGACTCGCGGTGCCCCGCGTGGAGGGCCGCCGCCGCGCCACCGACCAGCACCGCGTCGGGCACGACGCGTTGCAACTCGGCTGCCGAGGCGAGCACCGCGGCGAGCACGGATCCAGGGTCGAGGGAAGGCGCGTCCGTCATGCGCCCTAGGTTATCAGATCAGATAAGCATAGGCAGGCGGTGCGATTAGCCCGTCACGCCACCGGCACTGCCGCCAGGCACCACAACGCCGAGCTTGGCGAGCGTCGAGACATACGCCGCATTGCCGGCCCAGGCGGAACCACGCGGTCGCACCGGCCCGGGTACCTTCGTCCGCGCGGTGTAGCTAAAGGTCGCGCTCTTCTTGGCCTTCAACTGGTCGCGGGAGAAGCAGACGCGCGACTTGGCCTTGTTTCGCTTGCCGGCCGACTTGAGGAACGTCAGCGTCTTCGGGATCGTGATGCAGAGCTCGACGTCGTTGGCGACAACCTTCGACGTGTTCGTCACCGTGAATGAGATCATA
This sequence comes from uncultured Actinomycetes bacterium, assembly GCA_903960645.1. Classification (GTDB taxonomy): domain Bacteria; phylum Actinomycetota; class Thermoleophilia; order Gaiellales; family F1-60-MAGs149; genus F1-60-MAGs149. The sequence goes on from CAJCBN010000307.1 coordinate 2,440, forward strand.
ACCCTCGACTTCGGCGCTGTCGACGATGGCTTGGCCTTGCCCGTGATCTTCAGCTTCGCGATCGAGCCCTTCGGCGTCGTCACCCGGACGGTGGCCTCGGCCGTGTTGTTGGCGAGGTTCGGATCCTTCTGCGCGCCGGGCGTCAGCGTTGCCGTGTTCACGAACGTCGTGCCAGCACGATCCTTGCCAACCGTGGCCACGATCAGGATCTCGTAGCTCGCGCCCGGGATGATCTCGCCGGCATTGCAGGTGGCTTTCTGCCCCGCCACAACGCAGCCCTCGAACGCGCTCGAGGTGGCGCTCGCGACCGTCAGGCCCTCCGGAAGGTCATCGACAACGACGGCGCCGGTCGAGCTCGCCGGTCCCGCGTTGGCAACGCCGATCGTGTAGTTGATCGTCCCGCCGGGTGCGACCTTGGAGACATTCGCAGTCTTGGTGATCACGAGATCCGCAATCGGCCCGGCCAGCAGCGGCGCGCGGTCGGTGTTGTTCGTCGTGACCGGGTCGGGTGTGTCGGAGGCGACAGTGACCGTGGCCGTGCGCTCCGCCTCGGACAGGTCGGAGGCGGCAATCACGGTGATCACACGCTCCGCAGTCGCGCCATTCGTCAGCGTCCCAATTGCGCACGAGACCGACTGCCCGGTGATGGTGCAGCCGGCGGGCGCTTTCGAGGGCGTCAAGCCACTCGGGAGACTGATCGTCATGGTGCTATTCGTCGCCGTCGACGGGCCGTTGTTGACGACCGAGAACGTCAGATCGGTGCTGGCGCCGGCCGCCACTGTGGCACCGCTCGTCGCCGTTGCCTCGAGGTCCGCCGCGGGGAGGATCGTGACCGTCGCCGTGGCACTGTTGTCGCTCGAGTCCGGGTCGTCGGTGTTTGAGAAGACGTTGGCGCGGTTCACTGCGATGCGATCAGCGACTGCCACGGAGGCGAGCGTGGTCCCGGCGATCGTCACGCTTCGCGTCTCGGCATTCGCCGTCGCGGCGGCCCAGAGGCAGGTGATCGTCGAGCCCGATCGACTGCAACTCCCGCCCGACGAGGGTGTGCTGGTGATCGTGGCGCCGGTGTCGATCGCAGCCGGCAGACGGTCCACGATCTG
>CAJCBN010000308.1 GCA_903960645.1 uncultured Actinomycetes bacterium
GCCCGTGTCGCCTGTGCGCTGGCCGACGAGGTGATCATCACCACGGATAACCCGCGCAGCGAGGACCCGCTGGCGATCATCGCCGAGGTCGCGGCGGGTGCGGATGGGCAGCACGTGATGGAGCCCGACCGGCGGCGCGCGATCGAGCGTGCGATCGCCGCGGCCGGCCCGGGCGATGTCGTCCTGATCGCGGGCAAAGGTCACGAGCAGGGACAGGATGTGGCCGGTGTCGTCACCCCATTCGACGATCGCGTCGTCGCCTGCGAAGTGCTCGCATGATCCCGTTGACCCTGACCGCCGTACCGGCCTCCGTCGTGATGCGTGGCGACCCCGCCGCGCTCGCCACCGGCGTGACGATCGACTCGCGGGCTGTGCGCCCCGGCGATCTGTTCATCGCGATCCGCGGCGGCATTGACTTCATCGAGAGCGCCGTTGAGCAGGGTGCCATCGCCGTCATCGTGGAGGAGGAGGAGATCGAGCGCGCCCTGGCGACCGACATCCCGAATGTCCTGATGACGTTTTCCAGCACGCGCTGCCTGCAGTTCCTCGGCGACGTGACCGCAACCGCCTCGGACGCGCTGCGCATCGGCGTCACCGGTAGCACCGGCAAGACCTCGACCAAGGATGCGATCGCACATCTCGTGGGCGACCAGCGCCGCACCGTCGCCGCGCTCGAAGGCCACAACAACGAGCTCGGCTATCCCCTCACGCTGACGCGCATCGAGCCCGACACGGAGCTCGTGGTCTGCGAGCTCGCGATGCGCGGCACGGGGCAGATCGCCGAGCTCTGCGCGCTCGCCGCACCGGACATCGGCGTGATCACGAACGTCGGCGTGGCCCACATCGAGCTGCTCGGCTCGCCCGAGGCGATCGCCTCGGCGAAGGCCGAGATCGCCCACGGCCTCCGCGAGGGCGGCACCGTCGTGATCCCCTTCGCCGAGCCGCTGCTCGACCCGTTCCTGCCTGCGGACACCCCGATCGTCACGTTCGGCGACGAGGCCGGCGCCGACGTGCAGCTCGTCGACCGACGCATCGACGCCGCGGGGCAGGACCTGACCTATCTCGTGCACGGCGAGTTGCTGCACCTGCGCACCAACCTCGTCGGACGCCATCACGCCCGCAACCTCGCTGCCGCGCTCGCCGTCTGCTCGTTGCTGGGCCTCGATCTCGGCGCGGTGGCGCAGCGCGCCGGCGATATCCCGCTCCAGCGCTGGCGCGGCGAGACGACCCTGCTGCCTGGTGGTAGCGAGATCGTCAACGACGCCTACAACGCGAATCCGGCCTCGATGGAGGCGGCGCTGCGGCTGCTCGGCGAGCTGCCGGCCGCAGGACGCCGCATCGCGGTCCTGGGCACGATGGCGGAGCTCGGACCCGACGCCGAGCGCTACCACCGGGAGATCGGCGCACTCGCGGCCCGGAGCGGTACCGATATCGTGATCGGCGTGGGGGATCTCGCGCGTGCGTATCTGGATGGGGCTGGCAGCGGCGTGGATGGCCACTGGGTCGCCACGCCCGACGCGGCGGTTGAGCGGCTCGTCGGGCTCGTACGCAGCGGCGACCGCATCCTCGTGAAGGGCTCGCGCTCCGCGGGCCTTGAGGGCGTGCCCGAGCTCCTCGCCGAGCGCCTCGGAGCAACCGGGTGACCAGTGTCCTCGCCTCGGGCGTCATTGCGATCCTGATCTCGGTCTTCGCGGGGCCGCGCTTCGTCAACCTGCTCCGTCGTTACAACGTCGGCCAGCGCATCCGCACCGAGGGCCCCGAGGGGCACAAGACCAAGTCGGGCACGCCGACGATGGGCGGTCTGCTGATCATCGTCGCGACTGTCGTGCCGTACATGATCTTCTCGTCGTACGGGGCTCGCAGTCTCGCGGTGCTTGGCGTGATGCTCGGCTGCGGCGCGATTGGCTTTGCCGACGACTACCTGAGCGTGGTGCGCAAGCGCTCGCTGGGTCTGAAGGGCCGCTACAAGCTGCTCGGCCAGGCCGGCATCGCGGCCATCGTCTGCCTCGTCGCGAGCCAGGAGGGGATCTCCACGCGCATCTTCCTGCCCCTCGTCGACATCCACGTCGAGCTCGGCTACGGGTGGTACGTGCTGGTGTTCCTGATCATCGTGGGCGCCTCCAACGCCGTCAACCTGACCGACGGCCTCGACGGCCTTGCGGCGGGTACCTCCACGATCGCCATGCTGGCCTTCACCGCGATGTGCGTGATCGGGTTCCAGGTCGGACAGCGCGCGCTATCCATGCCAGGCATCGACGATAGCGTCGGGGGACCAGGGCTGTTCGATCTGCAACGCCAGACGTCGGAGACGCTCGATCTGGCGATTCTCGCCGCGGCGCTGCTCGGCGCCTGCGTGGGCTTTCTCTGGTTCAACAGCTACCCCGCCGAGGTCTTCATGGGGGACACGGGCTCGCTCGCGCTCGGCGGGGCGCTGGCCGGCTTCGCGATCTTCACCAAGACCGAGCTGCTGCTGCCGCTGATCGGCGGCATCTTCGTCATCGAGGCCGCGAGCGTGATCATTCAGGTGATCAGCTTCCGCCGCTTCGGGAGACGGGTCTTCCTGATGGCCCCGATTCACCACCACTTCGAGATGAAGGCGTGGAGCGAGACGAAGATCATGTTCCGCTTCCTGATCATCGCGTCGATCTTCGCCTCCATCGCGTTCGTCCTCTACTACGTGCGCTTCAACCAGTACTCGTGAGCGCCGAGCTCGATCTGCCACGGCTGCCGATCGTGCTCGGAGCGGGACGCTCTGGGCTCGCCGCCGCCGCCGCGCTGCTCGAAGCCGGTCGCGAGGTGACGCTCGTCGACGACGCGCCGGAGCGGGCCGGCGAGGCACCGGTGCCGGTCGTCGCTCCGGACGCCGTCGACTACGAGGGGTGTGAGGCGATCATCCGGAGCCCCGGCGTGCCCGGCGGTCATCCCGTGCTGCAGGCAGCGCATGAGCGCGGCATTCCAATCTGGTCCGAGGTCGAGCTGGGCTACCGCCTGCTGCCGCCGGGCGCGCGCGTCGTCGGCGTGACGGGCACCAACGGGAAGACGACGACGACCGAGCTGGTTGGCGCGATGCTGCGTGCCGACGGCCTGCCGTACCGGGTCGGTGGCAACGTCGGCATCGCGCTCTGCGAGGTCGCTCCGCACCTCCCCGAGGGCGCCATCGTCGTCTGCGAGCTGTCCAGCTTCCAGCTCGAGGACATCAGCAGCTTCCACTGCGACGCCGCCGCGCTGATCAACGTCACGCCGGATCATCTCGATCGGCACGGCTCGCTGGAGGAGTACGCGCGCATCAAGCTGCGGATCTTCGAGAACCAGGACGAGAGCGACACGGCCGTGCTCGACGCTGACGATCCCTTCTGTGCCGACCTGCGGCGCCTGCCCGGGGACGCCGCGATCGTCCGCGTGCGCGGCGCCGATGCCGATGTCGTCGACTTCGCCGGTAGCCGCCTGCGTGGCGACCACAATCGGGAGAACGTCGCCGTCGCTGCCGCCCTCGCCCGCGCGGTCGGCGTCTCGGACGGCGCCATCGCCGAGGCCGTGCGTGGGTTCGAGCCGGTGCCGAACCGGCTGGAGGACTGCGGCGCCGCGGGTGGCGTGCGCTTCTGGAACGACTCCAAGGCCACGAACGTGGACGCGACGCTCAAGGCCCTGACCGCCTTCCCCGGTGAGCCGGTTCGCCTGATCCTCGGTGGCAGCGACAAGGGAGCAGACTTCGCCGCCCTGGCCGCGGCCCTGACGGGTCGCATCGAGCGTGCCTACCTGACCGGTCCGGCGGGCGCGCGTATGGCTGCGCCACTGGCGGCTCATGGGGTGGACGCGGTCGCCTGCGGCGGGTTCGACGACGCGGTGCGCCGTGCCGTCGCCGACAGCAGCGCGGGTGACCACGTGCTGCTGGCACCGGCCTGCGCGAGCTTCGACGAGTTCGCCGATTACGCAGCGCGCGGCGCACGCTTCCGCGCGCTGGCGGCGGAGCTGGGAGCCGGCTGACGGGCGGAGGGGATGCCGCACCAGCGGCGAATCCTCCGGTGATGCGAAGCGTCAACCCCCTGCGACTGGTGCGTCCGCTCGAGCGCGCTCCGGCGTCCTCGCGACGCGAACTGCCGCTCGAGGCGCAGGTCCTCCTGATCGTCACCATCTGCCTCGCGGTGTTCGGGCAGCTGATGGTCTATTCCGCCTCCAGCGCGTACGCGATGACGCACACGGAGTTCAATTTCGACTCGCTCTACTTCGTCAAGGCCGGCGTGGTGTACACCGTCGCCGGTATCGGCCTGATGCTCGGCATGATCTTCGTGCCGGCCGGGTGGCTGCGCCGGGTGGCGCCGCTCGTGTTCATCGCCGCGCTAATCGGGCTGGCTGCCGTCCGCGTACCGGGCATTGGCATCACCGCCAACGGCGCGGCGCGCTGGCTCGCGATCGGTCCGCTGACCGTGCAGCCGTCGGAATTCGCCAAGCTGGGGACGCTGCTCGTGGTCGCCGTCATCCTCGCGAACCGCAAGCGCCCGCCCGAGACCATCAAGGAGCTGCTGATGCCGCTCGGCGTCCTCGTCGGCCTCGTCTGCGCGCTGATCATGATCCAACCCGATCTGGGCACGACGCTGGCCGTCGTGCTGATGGTGTTCGCGCTGCTCGTGGCCGTGGGCACCCGGACGCTGCTGCTCGGCAAGGTGCTCGCGATCGGCCTCGCGGTCGGCGCCATCCTGATTTACGCCGCGCCCTATCGCCGCGACCGCATCTTCGCCTTCCTCGATCCGTGGGGCCAGAGCGCTGACGGCGCGTACCAGGTGGTGCAGTCGATGATCGCGATCGGCTCGGGGGGCGTGTTCGGCGTCGGCCTCGGCGGCAGCGTGCAGAAGGTCAACTTCCTACCTGAGGCGCACACGGACATGATCTTCGCCGTGATCGGTGAGGAGCTCGGCCTGATCGGCGCGGTGATCGTCGTCGGCCTGTTCGCCGCGTTCGCGTGGGCGGGCTACACCATCGCCATGCGCACCCGCGACCCCTTCCAGCGCCTGCTGGCGACGGGCGCCACCGCGCTGATCGTCGGCCAGGCGATCATCAATCTCGGCGCCGTAATGGGCATCCTGCCCTTGACCGGCATCCCGCTGCCGCTGATCTCCTACGGCTCCTCCTCGCGCCTCGTCATCCTCGCCCTTGTCGGCATCCTGATCGCGATCAGTCGCGAGCCGCAGCTCGCGCCGCGGGCCGAGCGCCCGCCGCGGCGTGAGCCGGACGAGCCGAAGCCGCCGACGCGCCGTCGCCGGCAGCCCGTCGGCGTCTAGCGCCTCCGGGTGCGTGGTCTAGCCTTGGGGGCATGCCAGTGCGGATTCTGATCGCCGCGGGCGGCACGGTGGGCCACGTCGCTCCCGCGCTCGCCGTGGCCGACGAGCTCCGCGCGCGCGGAGCCGAGGTCTCGTTCGCCGGTACGCCGCAGCGGATCGAGGCCGAACTGGTGCCCGCGCGCGGCTATCCGTTCCTGCCCTTCACGGTCTCGGGCTTTCCCCGTCGACCGTCGCTGCAGCTGCTCAAGGCGCTCGGTCGCGCCACCGTCGCGCCGTTCGCCTGCTCGGGGATCATCAAGCAGGTGCGCCCCGACGTGGTCTTCGGAGCCGGCGGCTACGTGGCCGGACCGATGCTCGCCGCGGCGCGTCACCATCGCCTCCCGAGCGCACTCAGCGAGGCCGACGCGCGCATCGGCCTCGCCAACCGGCTGGCCGCGCCGCTCGTGGACCGCGTGTTCCTCGCGCTTCCCGTCGCGGGTCGTGAACCGCCGAAGTACCTCGTGACGGGACGCCCCGTCGATCGGGCCTTCGTCGAGACGACACGCGCCGAGGGGCGCGCCGCGCTGGGCCTTGGGGTGGAGGAGCAGGTCGTCGTGGCCTTCGGCGGCTCCCTTGGTGCTGGTCCGATCAACGACGCCCTGCGCGCTGCCTACGCCGAGGGTGTGCCGGCCGGTCAGCGCGTGATCCTGATCGCGGGCCGCGGCAAGGCCCGCGCCGACGCGGCTCCGGAGCGCTTCGAGGAGCAGGAGTTCAGCTCGGCGATGCCGCAGCTGCTGGCCGCCGCCGACCTCGTGGTCGCGCGGGCGGGCGGCTCGGTCCACGAGATCGCCGCCGCGCACCGCGCCGCGATCCTGGTCCCCTGGGCGGGGGCCGCTGATGATCACCAGACGCTCAACGCCGCTCCCTTCGCCGCCGCGGGTGCCGCGCTGGTGATCGGCGACGCGGCGCTGACCGCGAGTGGGCTGCGCGCCGCGATCGAGCGCGTCCTGGGCGATCCGCAGCGGCGCGAGCAGATGGAGGCGGCGATGGCGGGGCTCGCCCGCCCCGACGCGGCGCGCACGATGGCCGCGACCCTACTGGAGCTGGCGGAGAGGCGGCCATGACCGTGCACTTCGTGGGCGTGGGGGGAGCCGGCATGAGCGGGATCGCCCGTGTGCTGGTGCAGCGCGGTGAGGTCGTGACCGGCTGCGACCGCTCGCTCAGCCCGCTGCTGCCGCGCCTCGCGCAGGACGGAATCACCTGCCACGTCGGGCACGATCCCGCGCACCTCGCGGGTGTCGACCGGGTGATCGTGTCGGGCGCCATCCCTGAGGACACCCCCGAGCTCGAGCGCGCCCGCGAGCTTGGACTGCCGATTCAGCACCGCGCCGACGCGCTCGCCGACATCCTGCGCGAGCACGGGCGCCGCGTGGTCGTCACCGGCGCCCACGGCAAGACGACGACCAGCTCGATGCTCGCCGCGGCGGCGGTCGACCTCGGGCTGGACCCGACCTTCGTGATCGGCGGCGAGGTGCGACAGCTCGGCACGAACGCCCGCGGTGGCGCGGGAGACCTCGCGATCGTTGAGGGAGACGAATCGGACCGCTCCGTGCGTCAGCTGCCCGCGACGATCGGCGTCGTACTCAACGTCGACTTCGACCATCTCGACCACTACGCCTCGGTTGACGAGATCGTGGCCCTGCTCGACGACTGGGCCAGCAGCATCCCGTCCGATGGCTACGTCGTCGTGGGTGACGGCGTCGCGATCACCCCCGGGGCCGAGGTGGGGCGCTTCGGTCTGGGACCCGGCGAGGGCCTGCGCGCGCTCGATGCGGTGACAGACGCCGACGGCGTGACCTTCCGTCCGTCGCGCGGCCCGGAGCAGGTGCGGCTCGCGGTGCCCGGCGTGCACAACGCGGGCAACGCCTGCGCGGCGGCGCTGGTGTTGGAGCGGCTCGGCATCCCGCTCACGGAGGCCTTCGCCGCACTCGAGCGCTTCACGGGCGCAGGACGTCGCTTCGAGGTGATCGGCACGGCGTTCGGCTACACCGTCGTCGACGACTACGCCCACCATCCGACAGAGCTCGCCGCGGCCATCGCAACCGCCCGTGGTCGCGACCCGAAGCGTCTGATCGTCCTCTTCCAGCCCCACCAGCCGTGGCGCACCAAGGCCTTCAGTGCGGAGTTCGCCGCGGCACTGAGCGCTGCCGACTACGTCGTCGTGCTGGAGACGTACGTGGCCCGTGGCGCGCCAGACGCCGACGCCAGCGCCATGCGCATCGTCGAGCAGGTCGTCGGCCCGCACGCGAGCTTCGCGGTCGACGCGCCGCGCGCCGTCCGCGAGCTGCGTGGCCTTGGACGCAGCGGCGACCTCATCCTCTGCTGCGGCGCAGGCCCCGTCGATGCGATCGCCCGCGAGGTGCTGTTCGGATGAGCGGTCTGCCGCCCGGCATCGAGTGCGACGTGCCGCTCAGCCGCTTCACCACGATCGGCACCGGCGGTCCCGCCGCCTTTCTCGGGCAGCCGACGGAGGAGGCCGCGCTGATCGCGATGCTGGCGTGGGCGGAGCGCACGGCCCAGCCGATCGCGGTGATCGGTCTTGGCTCCAACCTGCTGCCGGCCGATGCGGGGTTCCCCGGCCTCGTCCTGCGTCTTGAGGGGCAGCTCGCGCGGATCGAAGTCGGCCCGGCGGGTGCCGTGCTCGGCGGCGGTGCCTCACTGGCAGCCGCGGTGCGCAAGGTGGGGGATGCGGGGCTCGCCGGCTTCGAGTTCGCCTGCGCGATTCCCGGCACGATGGGTGGTGCGGTGCGGATGAACGCCGGCGCCTACGGACGCGAGATCGTGGACGTCCTCGTCACCGCGACGATCTGCAGCGCCGCGGGGGCCCGCACCGTGGAGGCCGCCGACCTCGGCCTGACGTATCGCCACTCCGACCTCGCCCCCGGCGAGATCGTCACGGCCGCCGAGCTGGCGCTGACTCCGGCTGATCCGGCCGCGATCCGGGAGCTCGTCCGCGAGTACCAGGGGCGCCGCACCGCCGCCCAACCGCGCAAGGCCCGCACCTTCGGGAGCGTCTTCAAGAACCCCGGTGGCGAGCGCACGAGCGGCCAGCTGCTGGAGGCCTGCGGCCTCAAGGGCTACCGCGTGGGCGGCGCCTGCATCTCGGAGAAGCACGCCAACTTCATCGAGAACGTCGACCACGCCACCTCGGCCGACGTCGTGGCGTTGATGACCGAGGCCCGACGGCGGGTCAAGGAGCAATTCGGTATCGAGCTCCACCACGAGGTGCAGACGCTCGGCGAGATCCACATTCCCGCAGTGTGAGCCGCATCACCGGCCGTTGGCGCCGGAGGTCCCTGACCCACTAGGTTCGCGCTGTGCAGAAGCTGACGCCCGTCCGTCCGGCCCTCCGCCACGCCCTCGGCGCGGATGTCATCCGCGACGTCTGCGGCCGCCCAGCCGTGCTGTTGGCGCTCGGGGAAGCCGTGCCGGCCGCAGCCGTCACGTGCGCGGCCGACCGGCGGCGGGCCGTGGCCGACGGCGTCGCCCGGGCGCTCGAGCTGGCGCTGGCGCTAGCGGGTGGGGTGGAACCGGGCCGAGCGGAGGCGCCGCTGCTCGAGGAGGCTGAGCAGCGCATGTGGGAGCCGCTCGCCGGCGAGCTGGCGCACCTGCTGCAGCGCACCGGGCCGGACGGCCTGTTCGCCTACCTCGTCGTCGAGGGCGCCGTACGCCGCGAGGCGTGGCGGGCCGATACGCAACGCCGCCGCCGTGCCCGGCCCGAGCCACTGCTTGAGTCAGCGGTCACCCAGGCCGAGCGGGACCCGGTGGACGTGGCCCGCTTCCGTCTCGATGTGGAGCAGGTCGTGCAGGCCACGGCCGCCCGCACCGGGCTCTCCGACGAGTTGGTCTACGGGCTGCTCGTCGACGAGATCTCCTGTGCGGAGGCGGGGCGGCGCAGTGGCCGCTCGGCGAACGGCATCTGGATGGCGCTGGCTCGGCTCCGCCCGGAGTGGCAGGGCCTCGCGGGGCGCGGACGCGCCGCGGGGCTCGGTGGCGGCATCCTCGTCCGCGTGACGGACCGCACGGAGGTCGCTGTCCGCCGGGCGATTCGCTGGCGCCTCGTCGGCGGGACCGCCGCGGGGCTGCTGCTGGCCGGCGCGATCGGCGCGGCGCTGGCAGCGTCGTGGCTGGAGGGCTCCGCGCCCACGGCGCGGACTCCGAGCGAGCCGGCGTTCGAGACGTCGGCGCCCGTCGCCGAGGGACCGTCTGGGCCGCTCGGCCGGCTCCTGGCGCTCGAGGCGGCGGCCCGGTTGGCCCGGGGCGGCGCCGCGGGTGGCCCGGACGCCGGGGCGCCCGACCGCCCGCCGGTGCGGACGTCGCCGCCCGACTCCGGCGCTCGCCCAGCAACGACGGGTAACTCGCGCCCTGCTGGCGCTCAGGACGTTGGCTCCTGCGGTCTCGGATCGGCGGCCCTGGCGTGCCGCTGATGCGCTCTCTCCTCGTCCTCGCCGCCTGTGCCGCGGTGCTGCTACCCGCGGTCGCCATGGCGCAGGCCGGGCCCCTCGTGGTGGCGCCTCCGGTGATCACGGGCGACCCTGTCGTCGGCTCCCGGCTGACCGCGCTGGAGACGGAGCTGATCGACGCCGCCTCCGACGACGTGGTGCTCGACTGGGAGCGCTCCGACGGCAGTGCCTTCGTGCCGATTCCCGGGGCGCATGAGCGCGGCTACGTGGCGACGGCGGCCGACGTCGGGCATCGGCTGCGCGTGCGCGTTGCGGTCGAGACGGCTGCTGGGACCGACGAGGCCTGGTCCGAGCCGACGGCGCCGGTGGGGTATCGCAGTGGGCCGACGGTCGCTGCGCGGATTGGGCCCGAGCCGGGGGCGCCGGTGCGCCTCAGCCGTTGGCGGGTCGTCGCGGGCTCCGCAGTGCAGGTGACGGGCCGCCTCGACCCTGGGCTCGTGTCGGCGGACGCCCGTCTGCTGCTCGAGCCCACGGTTCCGACGTACGCCGTCGTGGAGGCACCCGTGGCGATCGACGCCGGAGGCGCTGTCACCGGGTCGGCGGTCCCCGCGGTGAACGCCGTGGCCTGGCTGGAGATCGCGCCCCCGGGCGAGGCGCCCCAGCGGATCCGGCTCGGGCTCGTGGGGGTCCGTCCGCGCATCAGCGTGGCACTCGGCGCCCGGCCCGACGGGCGTGACGCCAGCGGGCGCGCGCTGGTTCGCGATCTCCGCCTCCTGCCCGGAAGCGTCCTCGCGCCTGCGCTGGCGGGCCTGCGGATGACGTGGGAGGGACGGCTCCCGGGTGACCGCTCGGGAACGGCGGTCTGCCGTTCGACGGAGCGGGTCATCAGCGGCGAAGGTGGTCGCTTGCACGGGGGCTGCCGCACGCGGGGCTCCTGGCAGGCGGCGCGCTGGCGCCTCGTCCTCGACCCCGGCACGCTCGATCCCATGGCTGCGCCGTTCCTGCCGGCGGCGAGCGCCTGGGTCGTGCCGCGGGTCGGTGCGCCGCTCCCCGCCGAGGTGCCGGATCTCCTCCGTTCCTCCGCTACGCTCCCCCCGTGGAACTGACCATCGTCCAAGACCTGATCGAGGCGCATCTGCCGGGCAGCCGCGCGACCGTGACGGACTTCATGGGTGCCGGCGGCGATCACCTGGCCGTGCGCGTCGAGGCCGAGCAGTTCGCCGGTAAGAGCCTGATCGAGCAGCACAAGCTGATCTACGCGGCCGTCCAGGAGCACATGGACTCCGGTGCGATCCACGCCCTCTCCATTACGACCGTCACACTCGAGCCTGGAGCATCCACATGAGCGTCATGAGCGACGAGCAGATCTACGAGGAGATCGTTGCCATCGTCACCGGCAACCGCGTCGCCCTCTTCATGAAGGGCACACCGGAGGAGCCGCGCTGCGGGTTCTCGGCCCGCGTCGCCGAGCGTGTGCTCGAGAGTGGCGCCGAGTTCGTCGCCATCGACATCCTGCCGGATCCCCGCATCCGCCAGCAGTTGACGGCGTACTCGAGCTGGCCGACCACGCCGCAGCTGTTCGTCGGCGGCGAGCTGATCGGCGGCTGCGACATCGTCGAGGAACTGCACGCCCAGGGCGAGCTCGAGAAGATCCTCGGCGGCAGCGCCGACGCAGCGTCTTAACAATCTGAACGCGCCCTCAACAGAGGGCAACAGAGACGCAGCACGGCGACAAGGGCAGATCAATACCGCCCTCCGATGATGGTTGTGGGTTCCGGATCACCTCCGCAACCCGGACCACAGGAGGTCGTTCAATGAACCCGCATCTGCTCAGTGCCATCCGCGAGACCCCGCTCTTCGAGGGGCTGTCCGAGGAGCGTGCCGCGCGTGCCGCCGGCGCGTTCTGCGTCCGCAGCCACGACCGCGGCGAGACCATCTCGGGGGCGGCGGACCATGAGCCCCGCACGTACGTGATGGCCGAGGGTGTTGCCCGCGCCGTGCGCGTCAACGCGGACGGCCGCTGTCTGACCACCGGCCTGGTCGAGTCCGGCATGGTGTTCGGCTGCCTGCCATTCGCCGCCGATGAGCGGTCCGAGCAGGTTGAGGCGCTGGTCGATTGCGACGTGCTGCGCGCCAGCACGGCCGACCTCGAGGCGCTGGCCAGCGTCGATCCCATCGTCGCGCGCAACCTGGCGCGCTCCAACGCCCAGCGGCTGCGTGGCGCCGAGGCGCGGCTCGCCGCCCTCGCCTTCCAGCCCGTGCCGGCCCGGCTGGCCGGTGTCGTGATCGATCTCGCCGACCACTTCGGCAAGGTCACGCCGACGGGCGTCCGCATCGACGTCCGCCTGACGCACGGCGCGCTCGCCGAGATGACCGGTACGACCCGGGAGACGCTCACGAAGGTCTCCGGTTGGCTCCGCACGGAGGACATCGCCTCGATCGAGCGCCGCATGATCTGGGTGTCCGACTGGGACGCCTTGGTCGAGGTGCACGAGGGCGGGCGCTGCATGCCGGGCCGCACCGCGAAGCTCGGGCTTGAGGTCTAGAGCCCGGCTGGTACGTTGCCCGTGTGAATAGCCTCATTGCCGTCGGATCCATCGCCTACGACACCCTCGAGACGCCATTCGGTCGCCGCGACCGGGCGCTCGGGGGGTCGGCGGTGCATTTCGCCCTCGCCGCCAACCTCTTCACCGACGTCGGCGTGGTCGGCGTCGTGGGAGATGACTTCGACGGCGAGCCGGTGCTCGTCGAACGCGGAATCGACACCAGCGGCATTCAGGTCGTCGCCGGCGGCGCCACGTTCGCGTGGGAGGGACGCTACGGCTTCGACCTCAACGTTGCGGAGACGCTCGACACCCGCCTCGGTGTGTTCGAGCAGTTCGACCCCCAGCTGTCGGACGAGCAGGCCAAGGCCCCGGTGCTCTTCCTCGGCAACATCGTCCCGGACCTCCAGCGCTCCGTCCGTCGGCAGTCGCAGGCCGGATTCGTCGCGCTCGATTCGATGAACCTGTGGATCGAGATCGCCAAGGACGCGCTGCTCGGCGCGATCGGCGAGGTCGACTGCGTGATCCTCAATGACGGCGAGGCGCGCGAGCTGACCGGCGAGGCCACGCTCACCAAGGCGGCCCGCGCGATCTCCGCGCACGGCCCGCGCATCGTCGTGATCAAGCGTGGCGAGTACGGCGCTGCGCTGTTCGTCGATGGCGCCTTCTTCGGCGTGCCCGGCTACCCGCTCGAGGAGGTCTTCGACCCGACCGGGGCAGGCGACTCGTTCGCCGGCGGCTTCGTCGGCTACCTGGCCGCCACGGGGCAGACCGAGCCGGACCTCGCGCACCTCAAGCGCGCCGTCGCGTACGGCTCGATCGTCGCCTCGTTCAACGTCGAGGAGTTCGGCACGGAGCGCGTGCAGCGCCTCACCCGCGCCGAGGTCGAGACGCGCATGGGCGAGTTCCACGCCATGACGTCGTTCGACCTGGGGTGACGGGGCGGAATCCGCCCGATTGGTAGCCTGAGCGTATGAAGGTCCATCTTCCCGACGGC
>CAJCBN010000309.1 GCA_903960645.1 uncultured Actinomycetes bacterium
AGAGTCGCGAAGACCTGGTTGGCTGCCGCGGTCTCCTGGCGGACGCTCACGACGCGCGCCGACTGGCCGCCGAAGCGCGTGAAGAGCTCCTGCTCCGCACCGGTCGCCTTGATGAACTCGATCGCGGACAGCCCCGACGCGACAACGGCCGAGAGCTTGCCCTCCTCCTGCATGAGCAGCTCCTGCCGCTCGGTCTGACGGCGTGCCATCGCGCGCAGGATCGCGAAGTTCAGCACCCCGATCACGAGCGCCGCCACGGCCGCCACGGGACTCAGCACCAGCATCGCGACGAAGTAGAGGACGATCGAGATGAGACCGGTGATGGCCGAGGGCAACGGTCCTGCCAGGAGCATGGAGACCATTGCGGGCATCTGCAGGCGCCAGGAGATTTCGCCCGGCTGGCGCTGGGTGAAGAACCGCATGGGCAGGCGCAGGACGCGCCAGGTCATCTCGGCGGCGAGACTCGTGGTGAAGTCCGTGGTGATGCTGAGCATGGTCCGACGCTGGATCCAGCCGAGGGTCGCCTGCGCGACGATCGCGAGGACGACCGCGGCCATGAAGCCGACGACGATGCCGGTACTCGCGGCGGAGATCACCCGATTGATGAAGAAGGAGAGAAAGCCGGCAGCGGCGATGCCCGGAATCGTCGCGAAGACGCCGACGATCGTCGCGAATGCGAGCGCCCGCTTGTACGGGCCGAGGTGCGCCCGCAGGGACTCGACCAGCGATCGCCGCTTGCCACCCCGCTCGAACTCGCTCGTCGGCTCGAAGTCGATCGCGATGCCGGTGAAGTTCGAGTCCATCTCGTCCCACGACACGCGGCGGGGCCCCATGGCGGGGTCGTTGATGTAGACCCACGTGCTGTCCCAGCCCTCGACCACCACGAAGTGGTAGAAGCTCCAGTAGGCAACGAAGGGGGTCGCGAGGGTGTCGAGCTCGTGGAGGTCCTTGCTCGCGCCCTTGGCGTTCATTCCGTACCCGCGGGCCACCTTGGCCATCTGCAGTGCCGTGGTGCCATCCCGGCTGACCTGGCAGGCATCCCGCAGCGTCTGGAGGGGAACGTTCCGGCCGTGGTACGCGAGGATCATCGCCAGAGCGGCTGCGCCGCACTCCACAGCCTCCATCTGGATGACCGTGGGCACCCTGGATCGACGCCGGTCCTTCGGGAGCCTGCGCTCGGCAGCGCTTTCGGTCGTCGCCGCCATCACGAGCCGCCGAAGACGTACGACAGCAACGAGCGCCGGCCAACCTCCACGCTCACCGGGACCACTGCACCGACCAGCACCTGATCGAGCGTTCCCTCGGGACAACGGGCGCCGGCCAAGACCACCGACCCGTTGGCCTGCACGAAGCGTGCGACCGTTGGCGAAGGAATGTAGTCGACGACGAGTTCGCCCGACTGCTCGTAGGCGTTGAACCCGAAGATCGTGCACGTGAACGACTCCCCCGTCGCGGTCCGGACCCAGACCGTGGCGCCCTTGTCCAGGTCACCTCTGGCGAGGCCGGTGGCCTGGACCCCCGGCAGCAGGACGAGCAGGTAGGCCGGATCCTTCATCACCCCCAAGGTCACGAGAGGGTCGCCCTCCTTCACCGTGTAGGTGGTGGCCAGCCTGCCGAGCTTCATGACGATCGAATCCTCCGGTGCCGTCAGCGCCGTCGTCACACCCGCGGGCGTCGTCAACTCGCCGAACTTCTCGCCCTTGCGAAGCCGCGTGCCCGTCGACAGGTTCGGTACCGAGACCTTGCCCGCCACCGGAGCCTCCACCGTGAGGAAGCCGCCGCGGTCGGACCATCCGATGCCGGCGACCGGCGTGGCCAGGGAGCTCACGGCGACGTAGAGAAGTCCAGCCACGAGCATGGCGATCACGGCCAGGGCCACCAGCGCGCGACGGGGCGTGACCAGGGAGGTACGTGCCCTGCTCTCACCGGAGTTCGCGCGTGCCTGCACCGCGTTCTTGCGGAAAGGACTTGCCATTACGACTCCCCGTCTCGTCGTGGACGTTCTCTCAACAATAGTCCGGCAGCTCCCGCGCGCGTTGTGCGGATCGCCCCCTCAAGAGGAGCGTCGGCTGCATGCGGATCGACCCGGTACGCATCGCGCAGCGCGGGAATGCCATGTCCGTCGGCCCGCAGCAGCGTTCGGGCCACCCCCACCAAGCCCCAGAGACCGGAGAGCATTGCGGTGTCGTGCGCGAGCCGATCTCCGAGCCAGCGACCCGTGGCGGCATGCCGGGCGACCAGCTCCGACGCCGCGGCGCGAGCCTGGCCCGGCACCTCGCCGAGCGCGATGAGCTCAGCCGTGCGCAGGCGCGTGGGGTCCTGGTCGAGCACGAGGCGGCGGCGCACCATCGCCGTCGGCAGTCGCCCCCAGTAGGGCTCAGCTGCGGCCACGGGTGCAGCGGGG
>CAJCBN010000310.1 GCA_903960645.1 uncultured Actinomycetes bacterium
GCGATGATCATCGCAGCACCTCAGAGGTGCGGACGCCGAGCTCGGATGGATAGATGGTCGTGCGCTTCACTATCGGTACCCCTCACGGTGGATGGAGTCCTCGCGGAAAGCGTACCGGACGTCCGCGCGTGCGGAGCGCTACGCTGCGCCCATGCCGATCTACGAGTTCGCCTGCAGCGCCTGTGACAACGAGTTCGAGGAGCTGGTCTCCATGACCGGCGCGAGCGCCGTGAAGTGCCCGTCCTGCGGCTCGAAGCGCACCGAGAAGCAGCTGTCCTCGTTCCAGCGCGTCCGCGTCGGCAAGGCCGACCTGCCGGCCGCGGTCACCGCCGGCGGCGGTGGCGGTGGCTGCTGCGGTGGCGGCTGCGGCTGCGGCTGACGCCCGCCGTGGAGGTCATCGAGGTGGCCGAGGGTGCAGACCTCGGAGCGGTGGCGGCGCAGATCTGCAGCGCACTCCGGCCGGGTGATGTCGTCGCCCTCGAAGGTCCGATCGGCGCGGGCAAGACGACGCTGGTGCAGGCCTGTGCGCGGCAGCTCGGCGTTAGCGAGCCCGTCACCAGTCCGACCTTCGCGCTGGCCCATCGCTACAGCGGCCGCTGGCCCGTGGCGCACCTCGATCTGTATCGGCTCGAGGGACAGCCAGTTGGCGACACCGGCGTGTTGCTCGACTACCTGGGGGAGGACGCCATCGCCTTCGTGGAGTGGCCCGCGATCGGGGCCGACTGGCTGCCGCCGCTGGCCCTGACCGTCGCCATCGAGGTGCTGCCGGACGGTACGCGCCGCTTCGGCCTCCAGCCGGCGCCGCGTTGACCACGTCCGCTCCGCAGAACGGCGGAGACCTCTACGATCACGGCGTGCGCGTCTTGACTATCGACACCGCCACCAGCGCCGCCGCGATCGGCGTCTGCAGCGACGGCGTGTGCCGCAACGCCGCCCCCGTGCGCGAGCCCGCATCCGCCCAGCACGTGCTGGGCACGATCGACCGGCTGCTGCGCGACTGCGCGCTCGAGCTGAAGGATCTGGACCGCATCGTGGTCGGTCGTGGCCCCGGCTCGTTCACGGGCCTCCGGGTCGGCATCGCCACGGCCCAGGGCCTCGCGGCCCCACACGGCATTGCGTTGTTCGGAGCCACGACCACAGCTGCGCTGCGCACGGCGGCGGGGCCCGCGGCGGTTGCCGTGATCGACGCCCGTCGCGGCGAGGTCTTCGTCGAGGGTCCGGGGATCCCGTTGGCGGCCTGTGCGCCTAGCGAGCTGGCCGAGCGTCTGGCACCCGGCACCATGCTCGTGGGCGACGGGGCGGTTCGCTACCGCGACTGCTTCCCCGGTTGCGTGATTCCCGAGGATGCCAGTCCGCTGCACGTGCCGGACGCCGCCGCCCTCGCGGCTGTGGCGGCTGACGGTGAGCCCGCCACTCCGGTCTACGCCCGCGCGCCCGACGCCGTCCCGACGGACCAGCGCTGATGGTGGACGAGACGCAGGAACTGGTGGTCGAGGACGACCCGCAGATCGTCCTGCGCCGGCTCGGGCTTGGCGACCTGCCGGCGGTCGAGGCCGTCGAGCGGCGCGCGTACCCGACGCCCTGGTCGCGCACGATGTTCTCCGGGGAGATCGCCCGTCCCGGTTCCCGCTGCTACGGCGCCTTCGACCGCAAGACGCTGGCCGGCTATTTGATCGTGGCGCGCTACACCGACGCCTGGCACGTGATGAACGTGGCCGTCGACGAGCCCTACCGACGCCACGGCGTGGCCCGGCTGATGCTGGAGACCATGCTGCGCGAGACCGATGTCGACGGCTCTCGCGGCCATACCCTGGAGGTTCGCGCCAGCAACGCGGGCGCGATCCGCCTCTACGAGAGCCTCGGCTTCCGCCCGTCCGGCATGCGCCGCGGGTACTACACGGACAATCGCGAGGACGCGCTCATCATGTGGCGCGGCGAGGGCCCCGACGACCTTCCGCTGACGCGGTGATCCTCGCGCTCGAGACCTCGTGCGACGAGACGTGCGCGGCCGTGATGACACCGTCCGGGGAGTTGCTCGCCTCCATCGTCGCGTCGCAGGCAGCGGATCACGCGGCCTACGGCGGCGTGGTGCCCGAGATCGCGTCGCGGCGCCATCTCGAGCTTCTGCCGCCGACCGTGGCCGCGGCGCTGGCGGAGGCCGGCTGCAGCAGTGCGGACGTGACCCTCGTTGCGGTCAGTGCCGGCCCCGGCCTGATTGGGGCCCTGCTCGTCGGGGTCAGCTACGCGAAAGGCTTTGCCTACGCCAACGACGTGCCGCTGGTGGCGGTGGACCACCTTCACGGTCACGTGGCGTCCTTGGCGCTGGCGGATGCGCCGCCCGTTGGTGCGCACCTGGTGCTGCTCGCGTCGGGTGGTCACACGCTGCTGATCGACGTGGATGAGCACGGCGCGCTGACGACGCTGGCGCGCAGTTTGGACGATGCGGCGGGGGAGGCCTTCGACAAGGGCGCCCGTCTGCTCGGGCTCGGCTACCCCGGGGGCCCGCTGCTTGCGGCCCTCGCGGCCGACGGCGACCCCTTGCGGCATCCGTTCACGACACCCCTGCGCGGACGCTCGGATCTGGCCTTCTCCTTCTCCGGCCTCAAGACGGGTCTGGCCATGGCCGTCGCGGCGCAGGCGGCACCAACCGCTGACCTCGCAGCCGCCTATCAGGAGGCGATCGTCGAGCACCTGCTCGATCGCGCGCGGCTGGGGCTTGCTGCCAGCGGACGGACCACGCTCGGGCTCGTCGGGGGCGTGGCCGCCAACACGCGCCTGCGTGAGCGCCTGACCGAGCTGCCTGCGACCGTGGTTGCGGCGCCGCTCGCCTGGTGCGGGGACAACGCCGCCATGATCGCCGCGGCCGCCCGGCAGCTCGATCCGCTGGGGGCCGAGGCGCGCCTCGCGCTTGACGCCCACGCACGGAGCCCGCTCGGATGAGCGACGTCGTCGTCTACGTGGCGACGGGCTGCCACCTGTGCCCGCCGGCGATCGCTGCGGCGGAGGCGGCCTGCGCACCACGCGGTCTGCAACCCCGCATCATCGACATCGATGGTGTGCTCGAACTCGAGCATGCCTACCGCCAGTTGATCCCCGTCGTCATCGTCGACGGCGTCGAGGTCGGTCACTACGTGATCACCGAGGGCGAGGTCGCTGCCGTCCTTGATCGGACACATTCGTAACAGCCTGAAGCCGCTTCCTGCCGTCATTTGTACGATCCCTTGTGACATGGAGGCGATTCGGTGACGACAGGCATGGCTGATCGGCTCGGAGGCGGGGTCGCTGCACGTATGGCGCACTACCTGCAGGTGCTAACCCAGGCCAAGAAGGCGGGACGCAGCGCGATCACCTCGCATGAGATCAGCGAGTACACCCACGTCAACGCGACGCAGATCCGCCGCGATCTGTCTGGGTTCGGCACCTTCGGCAAGCGCGGAGTGGGCTACAGCGTCGACGCCCTGATCGGTGAGATCAGCGGGATCCTGCGCACGGCTGGCCAGCACAACATCGTCCTCGTGGGCGGCGGCCGGCTGGGCCAGGCGATCGCCGAGGCCGACGTCTTCGCCGATCACGGCTTCTCGATCGTGGGCGTCGTCGACTCCGACCCGGCCAAGGTGGGCAGCTCCTGTGGCCTGCTGACGATCCGCAGCAGCAACGAGCTGCCGCAGCTGATCGAGGACAACCAGGTCATCGTCGGCGTCGTCGCGGTGCCGGCCGAGGCCGCCCAGGATGTTGCGGACGAGCTCGTCCGCGCCGGCGTTCGCATCGTCTTCAACTACTCGGGCGCGCTGATCGACGTGCCGCCGCACGTGACCGCGCACACGACGAGCCCCGCCGTCGAGTTGCTGTACGCGCTGTACTTCCACCTCGCCTGATCCAGCCGACGTCGCCCTGCGGCGCGCGGCGACTCAGCCCGCGGTGTCGGGCAGCTGTCCGGTCGCGCCGATGTCAATCACGTAGCTGCGGCCGTCCGTCGTCGTGCTCGCCGCCAGGCGCGCCTGGGCCACGGCCACATCGGCGTCGCCGACCAGGACGACCAGATGACGATCATCCGCGCGATCGGTGATGACCGAGTGCGGGATGTCGCCGAGCAGCTCATCCACCAGCGTGGTCGGATCCGTGGCCGCGGTCTGCAGCACCACCTGACGTCGCAGCGGACCCTCGTCGGCGCGCACGCTGCCGAGCTGGAAGAGCGCGACGACGCCCATGGCGGCGACGACCAGCAGGAGCAGCGGAAGCAGGCGCCGAGCCCGCCGGCGGGAGGCCAGGTGTGCGGGAGGCGCCAGCGCCCCACGCAGCACGTCATGGGGAATGGCCACCATCGGAAGGCGGTCGATCTCGTCCATGTCCAGCGCCAGATCGACGATCCGGTCTCGGCACGTCGGGCACGTCTCCACGTGGCGTCTGATCTGATCGGAGGAGTCGGGACCCAGCTCGCCGATCACGTAGTCGAGGAGCGTGAGCTCCTCCGGGTGCGTCCCTTTGTCGTCGACATCGTCCATGGACGCGGCAGGATAGCGCCCTCAGGCGGAGGGAGGCGTTACGGCGACTGCTACCGTTGGCCCGCTGATGGGCGCTTCTGTCGAGGATTCCTACGCCGCTCTTGCGGCAGCACGCGAGCACTTCGAGCGCGCGACCGATTTCACGATCGGCATCGAGGAGGAATTCCAGATTCTCGACGCCAACAGCCTGCTGATGACCAACCGCTTCGAGGAGCTACGGGATGCGTGCGAGGCCGGCGTTCTCCAGGGCCACGTGGCGGGCGAGCTGATCGCCAGCGAGATCGAGGTCAAGACGGGGCGCGGCGAGACCTTCGACGAGGCGGCCCGCATGCTGATCGACCGGCGGATCGCGCTCGTGGCGGAGGCGGAGCGGCTCGGCGTCGCCGTGGGCTCCACCGGCACCCACCCGACGTCGCCCTGGACCGACCAGCGCATCATCGACACGCCGCACTACCGGATCGTGGAGGGCACGCTGCGTTACATCGCGTGGCGCAACAACACCTTCGGGATGCACGTGCACGTCGGCATCCGCAACGCGGATCGCGCGATGGCCGTGGCGAATGCGATGCGCACCCACGTGCCCGAGCTGCTTGCCCTGTCCTGCACCTCGCCGTGGCTCGAGGGCCGGATCACGCATCTGCGCTCCACGCGGACGCAGATCTTCACCCGCATGTTCCCGCGCTGCGGGATCCCCGATGTCTTCACCGACTGGGCCGACTACGACCGCTACGTGCGCTTCCTTCTCGAGACGGAGTCGATCCGCGAGCACACGGAGATCTGGTGGACCGTGCGTCCTCACCAGAGCTTCGGCACCGTCGAGATCCGGGCCTGCGACGCGCTCCCGGACATTGCCGACTCGCTGGCCCTCGCCGCCCTGCAGGTGGCGTTGACCGCTCGTGCCGCCCGCCGTTACGACGCTGGCGACCTGCCGGCACCGACACGGCCCAGTGACATCGAGGAGAACCTCTGGCGCGCCCTGCGCTGGGGCATGAGTCGCGAGCTGATCGACCTCGAGGCTCGCAAGGCGATTCCCGCCGACGAGCACCTCGCGAATCTGCTCGCGGCGTGCCAGC
>CAJCBN010000311.1 GCA_903960645.1 uncultured Actinomycetes bacterium
ACCGACGACCTCCTGCTTCTCGTCGTCAGGGATGCCGAAGAGGGTCAGCGGCGCGCCCTTCGTCGTCTTGTACAGCCCCTCCATCGTGGCGAGCTTCAGCGGCTGCTCCTTCGTCACCATGACGGCGATGAGATCACCCGTAACGAGCTGGATCGGCATCACGATCGCGGCAAACGCGAGGCCGATCGCGAGGCCCTTGCGGTGATACTCGTCACGGCGCCCCTTGAGCATGCCGACGGCATAGACGGAGGCGACGGCGAAGCCCGAGCAGACGAGGGCCGCAAACAGCATGTGGAGGTACTGCGTCGGGAAGGCCGGGTTGAACATGGCGGCGATCGGATCGATGTCCGTGATCGCGCCGTTCGCATCGAGCGTGAAGCCCGCGGGCGTGTTCATCCACGCGTTGGCGGAGATGATGAAGAACGTCGACAGAAAGCCGCCGAGCACCAGTGGAATGCCGCAGAGGAAGTGCGCGCGCGGCGTCAGGCGGTTCCAGCCGTACAGGTAGATCGCGAGGAAGATCGCCTCGATGAAGAAGGCGAAGCCCTCGAGGCTGAAGGGCATGCCGATGATGCCGCCGGCGAACTCCATGAAGCGCGGCCACAGCAGACCGAGCTCGAACGACAGCATCGTGCCGGAGATGGCGCCGATGCCGAATGTGACGGCGAAGGCCTTCGACCAGGTGCGTGCGAGCTGGCGGTAGACGACGTTGCCGGTGCGCAACCAGAGGCCCTCGGAGATCATCAGCAGCGCGGGCATGCCGATGCCGAGCACGGCGAAGCAGATGTGGAACGCAAGCGAGGAGCCCATCTGGATCCGTGCCGCCATCAGTTCGGTCATGCGTCTCTCCTCTTTCCGTGCCTCTTGACGATAGCGGCTGCCGGCCGCATGACGGAATCAGATGTCTTGAACGCGCGCCATCATGCGGGTGATCAGCCCGCGCGGCACGATGCGCGGCAGTTGCGTGAGGGCCTTGTTGCCAAAGCCGGGGACGATCACTCGGCGGCCGCCGCGGAAGAGCTTCCAGCCGATCCGCGCCACCTCGTCGGCCTGCATCACGAGCGGGCCCTTGACGAGGCTCTCGCCCTGACCGGAGCGGTCTTGGAAGCCTGTGGCGACCGGCCCGGGGCAGAGCGCGCTGACGGTGACGCCGAACTGGTCGACCTCCTGCGCAATGCCCTCGGACAGCGCAAGCACGTAGTTCTTCGTGGCGTAGTACGTGGCGGCGTGCGGACCGGGCATGAAGCCAGCGACGGAGGCGACGTTGAGGATGCCGCCGCTGCGGCGCTCGATCATCGCGGGTAGCACCGCGCGCGTCAGCGTCGTCAGGGCCGCGACGTTGAGCGCCACCATCGCGTCGATCTCCGCGGCGTCGGACTCCGCAAAGGATTCCCAGATGCCGAAGCCGGCGTTGTTGACGAGCACCTCGATCGGGCGCTCGATCTGCGCGAGCAGGCGTGCGGCGGCGCCGGGCTCACCGAGGTCCTCGTCGATGACCGCCGCGGAGAC
Organism: uncultured Actinomycetes bacterium; assembly: GCA_903960645.1. Taxonomy (GTDB): domain Bacteria; phylum Actinomycetota; class Thermoleophilia; order Gaiellales; family F1-60-MAGs149; genus F1-60-MAGs149. The sequence continues at coordinate 1,510 of CAJCBN010000311.1, forward strand.
GCGATAGCGCGACTGAATCTCTCCCGCCACGGCGTCGAGA
>CAJCBN010000312.1 GCA_903960645.1 uncultured Actinomycetes bacterium
CTCAGCCGGTGACGGCGCTGGGCTGAGCGGGCTTCACCTTCGGCGCCTGCACGCGAGGGAGAACCAGGGCCTTGGTCGAGGCGATCGTCGTGCCGTCGGCGAGCGTGAGCGTGGTGACCAGCGTCACGTGCAGCGCTCCGCGCCTACGGATCGCCTGAGAGCCGCGAGCGAGCGTGCAGGTGAGGGTGACCCGGCCGGCCTTCGTCACGGCCTGAGTGGTACGGCAGACGGAGACCGCGGCTGCGCGCGTGAAGAGCCGGGCGCGGGTGGCGCTCTGCACGACGGTGCCGGGAGCCGCTGCGGTGAGGGTCGAGACGATCGCCGTGGCGGTGGTGCGGGTGTGCACGACGAGCGGGCCACGGGGAGTGACGGCGGCAGAGGCAGCTGACGGAGCCGACGTGCCCGTGGCGTTCGTCGCCGTGGCGGTGAAGGTGTAGGCCGTGCGGTTGGTCAAGCCCGTGACCACACAGCTCGTAGCGGGCACAACGATTGAGCAGGTCCGGCCGCCGGGAGCGGCCGTGACAACGTACGAGCTCGCAGATCCACCGGGGCCGGTGCCTGCGGTCACGCTCACGGTCGCCTGCCGGTTCCCGGCGACGGCGGTCGGCGTCGACGGCACGGCGGGGAAGAGCACGCCGCTTGTCATAACGCGGTTGCCGGTGCCGGTTATGGCAACGGCCACGAAGATGCCGTCGACGTAGGTCAGAGACTTCCAGTCATTGTCCGCGGCCGCGTTTTGCGCGGTCCACGTGATGCCGTCGGGACTCGTCATCACCATCGATAGGCCGGTGTCGTAGAGGCCGACGGCAACGAACTGGCCCTCGGCGTAGACCACCGATCGCCACTTGGTCGCCGAGGCGGCCACGCGCTGCGTCCATGTGATCCCGTCGGGACTCGTCATGACCCGTTCGCCGGAGCCCGAGCTGCCGGCGAGTGCGACGAACAAGCCTGCACCGTATGTGACGGCGTACCAGTTATTCGAGGTGACACCTGCCGTTCGCGTGGTCCAGGTGATGCCGTCGGGACTGGTCATCACGCGGTCGCCGAACGTGGGGGGCTGCCCGCCAACGGCGACATACAGGCCATTCGCGTAGGTGATGGAGCGCCAAAGCACATCGGACGAAGAGGAGCGGCTGGTCCAGGTGATGCCGTCGGGGCTGGTCATCACCCGATTGCCGGTGCCGGATGCGGCAACGGCGACGAACTGACCGCCGGCGTAGATGAGGGCGTTCCACGCGTTGTCCGCGGCGGCGGTCCGGGCAGTCCACGTGATGCCGTCGGGACTCGTGATCACCCGGTAGGGCGTCGGGGCGAGGGCGTCGCTGACGGCGACGAACAGGCCGTTACCGTAGGCAACCGCTCCCCAATCGCCGTCGGGGGCGGTGCGGGCAGTCCAGGCGATGCCGTCGCGGCTCGTCATCACGTGATCGCCGGTGCCGTCGTTGGCCACCGCGACGAACGTCCCGTTGCCATAGGCGACGGAAACCCAGCTGACGTCGACTGGTGTGGCGCGCGACGTCCATTCGACGCCCGGGGCTGCTCCTGCACTGGCTGGAAGCGCAGCAAACAGCGCTGCGATTGTCAGCACAACGGCCAGTGCTCCACGAACGGTCACCCGTGAAGCGTAGCCCGAGTTGTCCATGCTCGGGCGGCTCGCGTCAGCCGGTGACGCTGCTTGGCGTCGTGCTCGTGGCGACCGGCGCCTTGGCCACGGGTGTGCGGCTGAGCTTGACGTTCTTCGTCGAGACCATTGGCGTGCCGCTGGTGGGCGTGTACGTCGTGGTCAGCGTGATGACGAGCGCCTGCTGCGTGCGGAGGCGGCGGCCGGCGCTGTTGAGGTTGCAGGTGACGCGGGTCGTGCCGGCTGCGGTGATCGTCTTGGAGTAGGTGCAGACGGTGACTGTTGCGGCGCGAGTGTTCCGTCGGCCGGTCGCGACGGTGCCGACCTGGCGGACTGCGCCGGGTCCGGGTGCTGTGAAGGTGGTGACGATCACGGAGCCCGTGGAAGCCGGCCGGGTGGAGGTGAGCCGAAGCGCCGCCGGAGCGGCTGTAGTCGACGATGTGGTTGTCGTAGCCGTCGAAGTGCTGGTCGGGGTTGTACTCGAGCCGTTGTTGCTGGGCGGCACGACAGCTGCGGTTGGGGTGACGGCGTTTGATGCGGCAGAGGCCACCGAGCTTGCCACGGGCGAGGCAGTGTTGGCGACCGCAGTAAAGGTGTAGCTGGTGCCGTTCGTCAAGCCTGTGACCGTGCAACTCATCGTCGGTGCCGTGATGGTGCAGGTTTTCGATGGGTCGCTCACTGCCGCGACGGAGTACGTGACCGGCGTGGGGCCTCCCGACGGGGCCGTCACGGTGACCGTCGCGGACGCCTCGCCTGCCACTGCGGTCGGTGCTGCGGTCGGAAGGACGAGATAGGCCTGCGGTTGGCCCTGGTACGTGGAGCCGAAGGCCGGCCAGCCGGTTGCAGAGGCAAAGCGATACACGATGGCGCTCGTCGAACCGGACAAGATGCCGGAGCACGGGCTACCGAATTCGGTACACGACGGCTGATTGCCCAGGAACTCGATACGAGCAAGTGCTGTCATGTTCGCGAATGCCCTGTCGCCGAGCGTGGTTACTCCGCTCGAAACCGTGAGGTTCGTCAGGCTGGTGGTACCGCGAAACGCGGAGTCCCCGATGCTGGTGACGCTGCTGGGGATGGTGATGCTGGTGAGGCTGGTGGTCTCGCGAAACGCGTAGTTCCCGATGCTGGTGACGCTGTTGGGGATGGTGATGCTGGTGAGGCTTGTGGCACCCTGGAGCATGCTGTTGCTGATGCTAGTGACGCCGTTGGGGATGGTGATGCTGGTCAGGCGTGTGGCGCCGTAGAACGCGCCGGCGCCGATGGTTGTGACGCTGCTGGGGATGGTGATGCTGGTGAGGCTTGTGGTGCCGTAGAACGCTTGACTGCCGATGCTGGTGACGCTGCTCATCGTTGCGAATGTGACGTTCGTCAGACCCGTTGCGTTCATGAACGCGTTGTTTCCGATCGCCGTCACCGACGTGGGGATGGTGATCGCACCGACGCACGACGAGCTGGAGGTGATGGTCGTGCCCGTGATGGTGAACGTGCCGCCGCCACTGCAGCTGTCAGCACTGGCGGTGCCGGTGAAACCGAGCCCCGCCCCGAGCACGATGCCGAGCAGGAGCAGGGCGCGGAGAGACTTAGCGTTGACAATTCGCATTTGATGAGTATTCGTTCGTCTACATCCGTGGTCAAGCCCCACAGCGGAAATTTGGCCCGCATGTAGGGGTAGCCCCACCGCGAGGGGTGATTTTCGTCACAAAATGCGGCGACTTAGGCGTTTTGCGCGAGCTCGCCCAGCAGCACCAGCGCCATCGCCTTGTCGAGCGGCTCGTTCAGGCTGGGGCACGAGAAGCTCTGGATGCACGCGGGGCAGCCCGAGTCGCAGGGGCAGTCGGCCACGATCGAGCGGGCCGCCTCGGCGATGCGGGCGAGGGCGGGGAAGGCCGTGCGCACGATGCCCGCGCCGCCCGGGCGCGTCTCGTGGAGGATGATCGTGGGCGACAGGGTGTCGGGGTGCAGGATCGTCGAGAGACCGCTGATGTCTCCCGCGTCGCTTGGGACGGCGAGGGGGAGGGCGGCGGCGAGCAGGTGCTCGATGGCGTGCAGACCACCGAGGGTGGGCTCGTCGTCGGTGGGCGGTCGGGTGATCCACAGCGCGGCGCTGCGGTAGCGGCGCTCGGGCAGGTCGAGCTGGCGCTGGTCGATCACCGAGAGGTCGTCGGTGCGGCGGCGCTGGTAGGCGATCACGCGCGTGGCGACCTCGGCCTCGCCGAAGTGGCAGCGCCAGTTGCCCAGCCACTCCTCCGCTTCTGGCTCGTCAAGGGCCACGGTCGACTCGGCGCGCGGCACGGTGAACCAGTCGCCACGGAACGGCTCGACGATCGCCGTGCCCTCGTTGAGGTCGAGCTCGGTGACGAGGTAGCGCTCGCCGAGGTTGAGGTGCACGGCACCGGGGTGCACGCTGCTCGGGGCGCGATCCTGCTCGACGTCGCCGAGCACGCGGCCGCTGTCTCCCTCGACGATCGTGACGACCTCCGAGCCCGTGCTGCGTAGCGATACCCGCATGGCGGGGTCGTCGAGGCCCGTCCAGATCAGGCCCGCGGGCGTCATCGTGAAGTCGTCGGGGTTCAGCTCGATCATGGCCTCGCTGTCCTCGACGATGTGCACACCGAGGATGCTCTCGTCGCGCGGCCCCACCGCGGCCTCGGCCGCCGCGCAGGCCAGGTGGGCGATGCGGATCTCGGGGTTGTGCGGGTCGAGGGCGATCGCCTCGACCGGGCGGTCGAGCAGCACCTGTGGGTGCCGGGCGAACCACTGGTCGAGCGCGTCGTCACCGAGCACGAGCACGCCGAGGCCGCGCTGGCGGCGGCCGGCACGGCCCCACTCCTGGCGCAGGGCGGCGACCGAGCCGGGGAAGCCCACGACGATCGCGCAGTCGAGGTCACCGATGTCGATACCGAGCTCGAGCGCGTTGGTGGTGATCACCGCGCGCAGGTCGCCGCCGGCGAGACGCTGTTCGATCTGGCGCCGCACCTCCGGCGGATAGCCCGCGCGGTAGGGCTCGACGCGCTCGGCCAGCACGGGCGCGCGGCGCGTGAGCTCATCGCGCACGCCGCGCAGGATCAGCTCGACCAGCTGCCGGCCTGGGGCGAAGCAGATCACGCGCTGATCATCGATCACCAGCTGCGCCACGAGGTTGACCGCCTCTTGGATGCGCGAGGCACGCCGGCCCGTCGCCTCGTCGAGCAGGGTCGGGTTCCACAAAGCGACGTCGCGGCCGGGGCTCGGCGCGCCGTCGTCGTCGACGATCGTCACGTCGAGGCCCGACAGCGCGCCGAACGCCTCGTGCGGATTGCCGACGGTCGCCGATGCGAGCAGCAGCTGCGGCGAGGCGCCGTAGAGCGCGGCGCAGCGGCGCAGGCGGCGAATCACGTGCGCGACGTGGCTGCCGAAGACCCCGCGGTAGACGTGCGCCTCGTCGATGATGATCGCGCTGAGGCCCGACAGCCACTCGTCCCAGCGCTGGTGGTGGGGGCAGATGCCGAC
>CAJCBN010000313.1 GCA_903960645.1 uncultured Actinomycetes bacterium
GCGGAAGAGATCCTCGGGCGTGTCGACGTCCTCGCCGCCGTCGAGCAGATCACTCATGTCGATCGCCACGGGGTCGAGGGCCTCGCCCGGGTTGTCGCCGGTCGCGGCAATCTTGTCCCAGTCGGCGCGGGGGATGACGACGGGCGGTGCGGTGCGGTCGTCGTAGGACGACGTGACGGCGCAGTTGAGGCGGCGATACGCGGTCAGCATGCGCTCGATCACCGTCGGCGGAACAGCCGGGGCGTCACCGAGCAGGACGAGCACGGCGTCGACGTCGGCGGGCATCACGTCGAGCGCGAGGCGCAGCGACGAGGACTGGCCCTGGGCGGGCTTCGGGTTGCGAATGCACTGGAAGCCGTGCGCCTGGAAGACGGGCAGGAGCTTCGCGGTATGCGTGCCGACCACGGCGACCTTCAGGCCGGGCGGCGCGATCTCGAGGGCGCGCTCGACGAGCGGGCGGCCCCACCATTCGGCGAGGAGCTTGGGGGAGCCGAACCGCTCGGAGCGGCCGGCGGCGAGGACAACGGTGGCGATCATGCGGGCAACTCATTCCAGCGCGCCTGGGTGGCGGGCGAATAGGCGAGGACCCACGCGGCGAGGACGACCTCGAACGTCTCGCGCACATCCTCAAGGGTGGGGCGCTCAGGGCCGGCCAGAGCCAGCTCCCAGCGCCGTTCGGCAATGCGGATCAGGTCGCCGATGCCGCCGAGCTGCTCCTCCTCGTCGCGGCAGACCGCCGCGGCGAGGCCGAAGTGGCCGACGTAGTCGGGACGGCGCTGCCAGATCACCGGCAGCATCGCGGTCAAGTAGCCGCCGAGGCGCTGGCGCGCGAGGTTGACGACGCGGTCGCGCGGAGCGAGCGGCGCGGCCGACAGCGTCGGATGCTCGCCGCGCAGCAGCAGCTCCGCTGTGCCGCCGAGCACAGCCGCACGCGTCTTCATGTCGGCACCGATCTCGCAGAGCACGGCGAGCGTTGCGAAGAGGCTCTCGCGGATCGTGCCGTAGGGCAGGTCGGAGGCCCAGACGAGCTGCTCGGGCGGGACGCGCGTGAGTAGGCCGTGCAGATCGATCGGGCTCCACGCCGAGGCGTCGAAGACGACGTTCGGCCGGCCCGCGACGAGCGAGGCAATGCGGTCCTGATCGACGATCGCGGCGTGGGCGAGGATCAGCGTGGCGTCCGGATTCCGCTCGGCGGCAGTCGCCAGCGCCTCGCCGATCGGCGGCATACCGCGGCCGGCGTGGATCAGGATCGGCAGACGGTGCTCGGCCGCGATCTCGAAGACGGGGGTCAGCCGCTCGTCGTCGACGCTGAAGGCCTGCGCGCGCGGGTGCAGCTTGATACCGCGGGCGCCGGCGGCGATGGCGCGGCGGGCCTCGGCGAGGGGATCGCCCGTCAGGTTGAGCCGGCAGAAGGGGATGACCCGACCCTCCGAGGCCGCGCACCACTCGAGCACGCGGTCGTTCGGGACGGTGTAGTTCTCACCGCGGTCGGGGTCGTGCAATGGGAACGTGATGGCCTTCGCGACCTTGTGCGCGTCGAGGTGCGCAATCAGCTCCTCGAGCGTCTGGGACATGCCGTCCTCGTCGAGGCCAAGGTGCGTGTGCGGATCGATCCGGATGCCGTCACCGGCGAGCTCGTCAATCAGCGCGTCCATCCGCGCGAAGACGGCGGCGACTTCCTCGTGCAGCTCCATGACGTCCACTGTATCCGGGGTCAGGCGCCGAGCGCGGCGCGCAGGCCGTCGATGTCGTCGAGCGGCCCAACGCCCGCCAGCACGGCGCGGTCGAGCGTGACGACGCGCCGTCCGACGCGCTGGAGATCCTCGGGCGTGACGGCCTCGATGCCCTTGATGACGGTGTCGAGGTCGACCCAGCCGCCGTCGAGCAGCTCGCGGCGCAGCCCGAAGAAGATGCGGCCGCTCGGGTCCTCCTGGTTGAGGACGGTGTGCCCGATCAGGTAGCGCTTGGCCTTCTCGATCTCCTCGGCGGGGATCGGCTCGTCGACCATGCGGCGCAGCTCCTGCGCGATCACCTCGACGGCGAGGCTCGCGCGGTTGATGTCGACGCCGGCCTGGACGGCGAACGAGCCCGTGTCGGTGTAGGCGGCGTTGCGGCCGAAGACGTAGTACGCGAGACCGCGGCGCTCGCGCACCTCGGTGAACAGGCGCGACGACATGCCGCCGCCGATCACGGCCTGCCAGACCGCCATCGCGTAGCGGTCCTCGTCGTTCGAGCGCATGCCGTCGACGCCGAGCACGATGTGGGCCTGATCGCCGTCGCGGCGCTCAATGGCGACGAGCGGCTCGGTGATCGCCGGGATCACGGTCTCGGGCAGCGGCGGGGTGGGCTCGCCGGGGAGGGCGCCGAAGCGCTCCCGGACGTCGGCGAGCAGCGCGTCGGTGACGTTGCCGCCGAGCCCGATCGCGATCCGCTCGGGCCGGTACCAGGCGCCGAGGTAGTCGAGGAACGTCTGGCGGGTCGCCGCGCGGACGGTCTCCTTGGTGCCGATGATGGGGCGGCCGATCGGCGAGTCGCCGTAGCGCGCCGTGTCATACACCTGGCCGACGATGTCGCGCGGCGTGTCGGTGTACATGTTGATCTCCTCGACGATCACGCCCTTCTCGCGCTCGAGCTCTTCCTCGTCGAACGTGGAGTGGAGGAACATGTCGCTGAGCACGTCGACCGCCGTGCCGCCGTCGGCCGCAGCGCACTTGACGTAGTACGCGGTCAGCTCCTTGCCGGTGAAGGCGTTGAACTCGCCGCCGATGCCGTCGATCTCCGCCGAGATATCGCGCGCGGTGGGTCGCCGTTCGGTGCCCTTGAAGAACATGTGCTCCGAGAAGTGGGCGATGCC
>CAJCBN010000314.1 GCA_903960645.1 uncultured Actinomycetes bacterium
CGATCATCGGCTGCGGCCTCGACGGCGTCGACCGCAACGCCAACCCGGGCGAGCCGAATCTCGACAACCTGTACGAGCTCTCCCCGGCCCAGATCAAGCGCAAGCGCATCAAGACGCTGCCGGCCAACCTGCTCGACGCCACCCGGGCCGCGCAGAAGAACAAGCCGCTGCGCGACTGGCTCGGCTCGATGGACGGGCGCGACTACCTGGACTACTTCGTGGAGACGAAGCAGGCCGAGTGGCAGGAGTACCACACGACCGTGAGCGATTGGGAGCTGAAGCGCTACCTCACGCTGTTCTAGGGCTACCGTCGGCGGGGGTGCGCGACATGTGCACCCCCGCCACCCGGTGATTCCCCGTCATGTTCGGCACCGCCATGCCATTGCCACGGCGGTGCGGTAGCCTTTCCACCAATGCGGGCGGCGTTTTGAGCCTCCTGAGCAAGGTCCATCGAGGAGGATGACCGTCATGGCGGTTGCTGTAGAGAACGCGAAAGCCGGACTCGATCCGATGTTCAACCCGGATTGGTTCCTGAACGACGAGCAGAAGGCGCTGCGCGAGCAGCTGATCGAGATCTGCGAGAAGGAGATCCGACCGCGCGCCGCGCAGAACGATCGCGAACTGATCTTCCCCCGCGAGAGCCTTGAGGCACTCGGACCCTTCCTCGGCGTGACGCTGCCGAAGGAGTGGGGCGGCCTCGGCCAGGGCCACGCGATGCTGGTCGCCACGACCGAGACGATCGCGCGCTACGGCTGCGCCTCGACCGCCATGTGCTTCACGATGCACATCGGCGCCATTGAGGCCCTGCGCCTGACCGCGACCGAGTGGCAGATCGAGAACGTCCTCAAGAAGGTCGTCTCGGACAAGCTGATCGGCACGCTCTCCTACTCGGACCCCGAGACCGGCTCCCACTTCTGGTACCCGATCTCGTCGGGCGCCCGCAAGGTCGATGGCGGCTACGAGGTGCTCAAGAAGTCGTCGTGGACGACCTCGGGCGGCTTCGCCGATTGGTACGTCCTGCAGACGACCTCGCCGGAGTTCAAGGAGTACTCGGACCTGACCTGCTGGCTCGTCTTCAACGACGAGGTCGAGTCGGGCCACGCCGAGTGGGACGCCATGGGTCTGCGCGGCAACCAGTCCGGCTCCCTGCTGCTCGACTGGAAGCTGCTCCCCGAGGAGCGGATGGTCGGCGCGGTCGGTGACGGCGCCTGGTCGAACGACGAGGCCGTCGATCCGTTCTTCCTGATCTCCTCGAGCGCCTGCTGGAACGGCATCTCGCTCGGCGCGATCGACATCTGCATCCAGCACACGACCCGCAAGGTCCACAAGGACGTCGGCATGCGCGTCTGCGACTACCCGACGATCCAGGACTCGGTCGGCGAGGCGATCATCGACACGAACGCCATCCGCTGCATGGATTACTCGATCGCCGCAGCCATGGACGCCGTGACCGATAACGGCCAGCGCACGCTCGAGCAGTCGGAGTACGCCCGCGGCAATTACCTCCACTGGCTCTGGCAGCTGAAGTTCGCCGCCGCCAAGAACTGCGGCCTCGTCGTCGACGAGATGATGCATTCCGCCGGCGGTACGTCCTACAAGAAGTCGCCGCTCGAGCTGGAGCGCTTCGTGCGCGACGGCAAGGCCGGCTGGGTGATGGGCCCGACGAACGAGGTCCTGCGCCAGTTCGTCGGCAAGACCGCCCTGCTGGGCATGGAGTCGCTCGACTACTGGAATCAGGTCGTCAACGAGCGCTCGATCAAGAACGAGACCAAGAAGATGACGCCCGAGCAGAAGAAGGCCCTCGCCGAGGAACTCCTCGCCGAGGCCGCCCAGGGCTAGTCCGGGAACGAAGGCCCCCTGGTGCAC
>CAJCBN010000315.1 GCA_903960645.1 uncultured Actinomycetes bacterium
GCAGCCCAGGCTGCCAACGTCCAGGGCCTGAAGATCATCCCCGTCGAGAACTTCACGCAGGCGCTACGCGCGATCGCGGAGACCCCGCGCCCCTAGCCCGGGAAATGCCGCATTTTCCGGGGAAAACGACCCCGCGCGGCTTGCCCGACAGGCCCGTCCTTCGTAGGCTCTCCCTGTCGCTGGAGGAGAGCTCCGACGACAGCCATCGCGTTCCCCGGAGGATCCTGCCACGGTGCCTGCACGTGCCTGCAATCAATGCCATTTCCACGTGCATGATCTGTGCGCGCTGCCCCGTACCGAGCCCTGCGCGACGTTCCGGCTGGCCAAGCGCGAGGGGCTCATGCCCCCGCCGCAGGCGCCGCTGATCGAGCGCCCCTCGGCATCGCTCGCGCTTGCCGCCCGCGCCTCCTAGCCACCGCTAGGGTTCCGCCATGAACGAGACCACGCCGCCGCCGCAGAAGAAGAAGAGCGAGCGCAAGCCGTACATCCTCCTGATCGTCGTCGCGGTCGTCCTCGTCTACCTGGTGGCGTTCTCGCTGCTCAACACGCAGCAGGTCCACGTCTCGTTCGTCGCCTTCTCCACCGACACCGCGCTGATCTGGGTGATGCTGGGCTGCGCCGGCCTCGGCCTGGTGCTCGGCATCCTCGGGACGTTTCTCCTGCACCATCGCCGCCGTCGCTGACCGCGAGGTCGCGCCCTCAGCGTCGGATCACCAGCCTCGACGGACCGTCTACCGCGACGGCGCCGCCTGGCGCGGAGGCGCGGCGATGGCGATCCCAGAAAACTGTAATTTCATCATCTGGCTATAGTTTCGGCATGAGCGAAAGCCACTCCACCGAAAAGCGCAAGCGCAGCATCAAGCCGTACATCCTGGGTGCGGTCATGACGATCGTGTTCATCTGCCTGTTGGCCTTCACGCTGGCCAACACGCAGCAGGTCCGCGTCTCGTTTGTCGTGGCCGAAACCGACACGTCGCTGATCTTGGTGATGCTCGTGAGCGCCGGGCTCGGTCTCGTGCTCGGCATCCTCGGAACGGCGCTGCTGCGGCATCGCCACCACCGCCATCACAAGAATCCGTGATGCCGGCGGCGCGCTGGCTCAGATGAGCTGAGCCAGGCGGCTGATGCCCTCGTCCATCTCCTCGGGCTTGACCGCGGAGAAGGCGAGGCGCAGATGATCCTTGCCGGAGCCGTCAACGAAGAAGTCGCTGCCCTTGACGAACGGCACACCCGCCTCGTTGGCCTTCGGCAGCAGGGCGTCGCAATCGACGCCGTCCAGCCGGCCCCAGAGGAAGTAGCCGCCCTCGGGCGCCCGGAACGTGAAGCGATCGCCGAGGTGCGCGTTGAGCGCGGCCACGAGGGCGTCCTTGCGCGTCTCGAGCTGCGGACGGACGCGGGCCAGGCCCTTGTCGAAGTCGCCGGAGCTGCAGTACTCGGCCACGGCGGCGTGGGCGAAGTGCACCGCGCCGATGTAGGTCTGGTTGGCGATGTAGGCCATCTGCTTGCGCAGCGGCTCGGGAAGCAGCAGCGCACCGGCGCGGACGCCGGGAGCAATCGTCTTCGTGAACGACGTCGAGTAGATCACGCGGCCCGCCGTGTCCAGATCGACCATGCGCGGTAGGTCCGTGCCCGAGAAGCGCAGGTCGCCGTACGGGTCGTCCTCGAAGATCCAGAAGCCGTGCTCGGCGGCCAGATCGACGAGGCGCTGGCGGACGGCGAGGGTGGTGACGTTGCCCGCCGGGTTCTGGAAGTTGGGGATGATGTACACCAGCCCAGGCGCCTTGCCGGCCTTGATCGCGGCCTCCAACGCGTCGACGTCGATCCCGTCCTCGAGCAGCGGGTAGGCGTCGACCGTCGCACCGAAGCGCCTGAGCGTGAGGATCGTGCGGTCGTAGGTCGGCGCCTCGACGGCGGCGCGGCCGCCGGAGCCGGCGAACAGCACCTCGGCGAGGAACGCGAAGGCCTGCAGCGAGCCGTTCGTGACGAAGACGCCAGCCGGATCGAAGGCCCAGCGCTCGCCGACCCACTCGCGCAGCGGCATGTAGCCCATCGGGTCGCCGTACAGCAGCATCCCGGTCGCGTCCTTCTCCATCGCGCGGGCGATCGCGCCCTTGAGCTCGTCGACGGGAAGGAGGTCTGCGGACGGAACGCCGCGTGCAAAGGAGATGGTGGCCATACCCCGCAGTCTACGAACGGAGGCCTTCCGATGCGACGGCGGGAATCAGCCCTTTGCGACGAGGTCGGCGACGAGCTGTGCGGCCTCGGTCGGGTTCGTCCCCACAGGGACCCCCTTGGCCTCGAGCGCCTCCTTCTTGGCGGCTGCCGTGCCCGCCGAGCCGGAGATGATCGCGCCGGCGTGCCCCATCGTCTTGCCCGGGGGTGCCTCAAAACCGGCGATGTAGGCGACGACCGGCTTGGTGATGCGCTCGGCGATCACCTCGGCCGCCTTCTCCTCCTCGTTGCCGCCGATCTCGCCGACCATCACGATGAACTCGGTCTGGTCGTCGGCCTGGAAGAGATCGAGCGCGTCGATGAACGACGTGCCGATGACCGGGTCGCCGCCGATGCCGATGATCGTCGAGTTGCCGAGGCCCTTGGCCGCCAGCTCGCCACCGATCTGGTACGTCAGCGTGCCGGAGCGCGAGACGAGGCCGATCGGACCCGGCTTGAAGACCTCGGCCGGGATGATGCCGATGTTGGCGATGCCGGGCGAGAGCGCGCCCGGGCAGTTCGGGCCGAGCAGGCGGATGCCGCGCGGACGGAGGTAGTGGTAGACCTCGAGCATGTCGTGCGCCGGGATGCCCTCGGTGATGCAGATGATCTGCTCCACGCCGGCATCGGCGGCCTCGAGGATCGCCTCGGCCGCGAAGCGCGGCGGCACGATCACGAGCGAGGTGTTGGCGCCCGCTCGGTCGACGGCGTCGGCGACCGAGTCGAAGACGGGGATGCCCTCGACGTCCTGACCGGCACGGCCCGGCGTGACGCCCGCGACCACGTTCGTCCCGTAGTCGCGGTTGCGCAGCGCGTGGAACGTGCCCTCGCGTCCCGTGATGCCCTGAACGACCAGGCGCGTGTCCTTCGTCGCGATGACAGCCATCTCAGCCAGCCTCTCCGGCCAGACGGACCGCCGTGGCGGCGGCCTCCAGCATCGTCTTCTCCACGGTCACCTCGGGACGGTTCGCCTCCGCCAGGAGCGCGCGACCCTCCTCGGCGTTCGTGCCGTCGAGACGCACCACGATCGGCGCGCGGATCTCGGTGGTCTCGAGCGCGCCGAGGAGGCCCTTGGCCACCTCGTCGCAGCGCGTGATGCCCCCGAAGATGTTGAACAGGACGCTCTTGACCTTGGCGTCCGACAGCACGATGCCGAGCGCGGTCGAGATCTTCTCCGCCGAGGCACCGCCGCCGACATCGCAGAAGTTCGCAGGACGACCGCCGGCCTGGGCGATCACGTCCACGGTGCTCATGACGAGCCCGGCGCCGTTGCCGAGGATGCCGACGTCGCCGTCGAGCTTGACGTAGGCGAGGTCGGCCTCGCGCGCCGCCTGCTCCTGCGGATCGGCAGCCGCCAGGTCGCGCATCGCCTCCACGTCGGCGTGGCGGAACAGCGCGTTGTCGTCGATCGTCACCTTGGCGTCGGCGGCGAGGAACGTCCCGTCGTCGAGCAGCACGAGCGGATTGACCTCGACGAGCATGGCCTCCTCCTGCTCGAAGACGCCGTACAGGGCGGCCAGCAGCGGCGCCAGCGCCTTGCGCTCCTCAACCGGGATGCCGGCCGCGCTCATCAGACGGGCGCCGTGAAAGCCGCGATAGCCAAGCGCCGGGTCGACGTGCAGGCGCGCGAGCTCGTCCGGATGGTTCTCGGCGACGTCCTCGACGTCCATGCCGCCCATCCGGGTGAGCATCAGCAGCGGCATCTTCGCCGAACGGTCGAAGGTGACCGAGAAGTAGTACTCCTTCGCAATCGCAACGCCCGCCTCGATGTAGAGCCGACGCGTGATGTGGCCGTTGATGTCGAGGCCAAGGATCGCCTCTGCCGCCTCGGCTGCGGCGGCCGGGTCACGGACGACCTTGACGCCGCCGGCCTTGCCGCGACCACCGGTCAGGACCTGGCTCTTGACGACCACCACAGCGGTACCGAGTTGCTCGGCAGCCGCGCGGGCCTCGTCGACGGTGAAGGCCACGACGCCTGCGGCAACGGGGATGTCCGCCTTCGC